>NZ_JBIQHY010000028.1:60695-63132 GCF_044508335.1 Actinomadura sp. | reverse complement strand
GCCGGCGCGGGCGGGGCCGGCGGCCGCGGGGCCTTCGAGGCGGGGGCGTGCGGCGGCGGCGGCGCGGCCGGAGGCGGGCGCTCCTCGGCGGGGGCGATGTGGCAGGCGAGCCACAGCATCTCGCTCAGCTCGCGGGCGTCCGGCGGCGGCCCGATCGCCGAGAGGGCCTCCCGCAGCCGGTCAATCGTCATCGACCGGCCCGGTCAGGTACGGCATGATGCGGTCGGCCAGCGCGCGGCGGTCCTCGGTGTCGGCGTGGCGGCACAGGTAGACGGCGTTCAGCAGCTGGTCGGTGGCCAGCGTCCCGGACGAGGAGCGCTCGAAGAACCGGCGGACCAGGTCGTCGCTCCGGTCGGCCAGCGGCCCCAGGTGCTCGCGGACGATCGCGGAGAGCTCCGCCTCACCGGACGGCTGCCGCAGCTCGACGGTGACGCAGCGCCGCAGGAACGCCGGCGGGAACTCGCGTTCGCCGTTGCTGGTCATCACGACCAGGGGGAAGGCGTTGCAGCGGACGGTCCCGGCCTTGACGGTGACGCGGGAGCCCGGCCCGTCCGCCGTCATGACCTCGGCGGTCGGCTCGGCCCGCCGGGTCAGTTCCGGCAGCTCGTACTCGCCCTTCTCGAAGATGGTGAGCAGGTCGTTGGGCAGGTCGATGTCGCTCTTGTCGATCTCGTCGACCAGCAGCACGCGTGGACGCCCGTAGGGGAGGAGCGCAGTGCCGAGAGGGCCGAGGCGGATGTAGCGGCCGATGTCCTCGTCGGCGGGCGCGTCCTCCCGCTGCGCCGCGTACAGGCGCGTCAACGGGTCGTACTGGTAGAGGCCGTCGCGCAGGGTGGTGCGGCTGGTGATGGGCCAATGCAGGACGGGGCCGAGGCCCAGTTCGTGGGCCACCGCGTAGGCCAGCGTCGACTTCCCGGTACCGGGCGGCCCCGTCACCAGCAGCGGGCGGCGCAGATACAGGGCCGCGTTGACCTGCTGCACGGCATCGTCCGACGGCCGGTACGTCTTCGCCTGGTGCTCGTTCCCCGAACCACCGGGCGGGGTCGGCAGCACGGGCTCGCCGTCGAACGCGCGCCAGGGCGGCGGTGGAGGCAGCCTCTCGATGCCGTCGTGCGTGCGACGGCTCCCGGTGTAGAGCAGCCAGTCCGGCACCTATACCTCCATGGCGAGCGGGGGGTCGGGAAGGCGGGACGGGTCGTCCCACAGCAGCGTCAGGTCGCGTCCGCAGTGCGGTTCGTCCCTGGCGAGCAGCGCGCGCTTGCGCAGGTCGCGGGTGAGCCGGGGCAGGTCGCCCGGGTGCGCGCCCTTGACCGCTTCGGCCAGCTCCTCCTGGACGCCGTGGCCGCGGCACGCGTCGTGGCCGGCGGCGCCGCACCGCGTCCGCGGCCACAGCATGACGGGGACGCCGTTGCTCAGCGCGGCCCGGAGCGACTCGTCGGGCGGGCGCGCCCCGTAGACCAGCACGCAGTAGTCGTCGTTGGCCTCCAGCAGATCGCTGAAGACGCCGCTGTCCCGGGCGGTGTCGCAGGTGATCCGCTGCGGGTTGCTGCGTCCGAGCTCGTTGAGCAGCCGCCAGCGCTGGTACGCCTGGTCGCGTTCGAAGGAGTCGGGGCGGAGCCGCCGCACGTCCCGGACGACGACCGGGTACCGGCGCATGCGCAGCGTCTTGTCGGGGTCCAGGTACCACTGCTCGAACGGCGTGCTGAGCCACTTCTGCGGCACCGCGAACTCGATCATCCACTCGCGCTGGAACAGGGCGGGCGCCAGTTCGGCGACGTGCTCCTCGACGACCTGCCGCACCCGCCCCTTCGGCACCTCCGCCGACCGCCGGGACGGGCCCGCCGCGCCGTCCGCCCAGAGGTGCACGGTGATGTCGAAGGCGTCGCCGAGCGTCAGCCGCTCCAGCCGGACGATCACCGACGGCGGTTCGGGGCGGGGGCCGGGCGCGCGGCCCACCTCCGGCAGGTGCCGCGCCGACCAGGCGGTGAGGCGCCGCGCGGCGGGCTCCGGGGAGAGCCGGCGCACTGCCCGCAGGTAGCGGACGAGCTGCTCCTCCCGGAAGCCCTCCGCGACGTGCCGTACCGAATGCCAGGCCGACTGGAAGGCGTCGAGCGGGGGACGCCCGGTGACCGCCTCCAGTTCGGCGGCCATCGCGGGCGTGCACGCCACGCCGGCCAGGAGCTCCCGGAGCTCGCGCCGGGCCGGAGCGGTCAGCCACTCCAGCGGCAGCAGATCGTCCAGCTCCTCCCAGTACAGCCGGATCCGGTCGAGCGGGAGCATCGACCCCAGCTCACTGCGGGCGTCGCCGCGGAACTCGGCGTCCGACATCATCCCGATGACCTCGCCGGTCTCCATGTCGTACACGGCCGACCCGCTGTAGCCCTTCTCCAGGCTCCCGCCGACGGCCCGCAGCTCCCACCACTCCCGCCGCCGGACC
>NZ_JBIQHY010000028.1:55849-60595 GCF_044508335.1 Actinomadura sp. | reverse complement strand
GACCGTCGGACCCGGGTGGTTCGCTGATGGAACCGCGGCCACAGGAGGACATGTTGATCACGGTAGAGCAGGTGCGGGCGCTCGCCAGAACGCTGCCCCGCACATCGGAGCACCTCATCAGAGACCAGGTGAAGTTCCGCGTCGGCTCCATCGTCTACGTCGCGTTCTCACGGGATGAGACCGTGATGGGCTTCGCCTTCCCGAAGGAGGAGCGCGCCGCCCTGGTGGCGTCCGAACCGGAGAAATTCCACCTGCCCAGGGAATCCGACATGCGCTTCAACTGGGTCCACGCCTGGACGGCCGCGCTCGACGAAGCCGAAATGGAGGAGTTGGTCACGGAGGCATGGCGGATGGTCGTCCCGAAGAAGGTGGCCGCCGCGCGCCTCGGCCTCTAGCGCGCCGGCATCGCTCATTTCGCGTCGAGGGTGACGGCGATCGCGGGGTGGTCGGAGTAGCGGGCGTCCTCGCTGACCGCGTCGCGTCCGGTGAGGCCGGAGGTGACCAGGACGTGGTCGATCGGCTTCGACCCGGTCACCGGCGTCGCGAACGGGCGGGACGCGGCGAGCGCGTCGGTCAGCCCCGCGTCCGTCAGCGTCCGCCAGGGCGGGCTGCCCGGCTCCAGGTTGAGGTCGCCGGCGACGACGACCTGGCGGCCGTCCCGCGCGGCGTCCGCGGCCAGCCCGGCGAGCTGCTCGGCCTGGCCGAGGCCGGACCAGCCGGCGGGCGGCTGCGTGTGCGTGGCGATCACCGTGATGTCGCGGCCCTTCCAGCGCAGCCCGACCATGAGCGCCTGCGCGCCGGTCGGCCCGCCCTTCACCAGCGGCTCGTTCCGGACGGACGTGACCGGCAGGTCGGTGAGCAGCGCGTCGCCCCAGACCTCGTCGGCGGCCGGCGCCCAGACCGCCCGCATCCCGAGCCGCTCGGCGTACAGCCGGAGCGAGTCGCGGGCGCCGTTCAGCAGCCACGCCCGGTCCACCTCGCCGAGGACGACGACGTGCGGGCGCATGGCGCGCAGGACGCCGGCCTGCCGGGTGACGGTCATCGTCCCGTCCAGGCCGTAGCCCATGCGCACGTTGTAGGCGGCGATGCGGAGACCGCCGTCGTCGACCGGCCGGGGGCGCGGGCCGGTGTCCCGCCACAGCGGCACCGCGGCCACCGCGAGGACGGCGACGGCGGCCGCGCCCGCCGCCCAGACCTCCAGGCCGTGCTCGCGCCGCGGCTCCGGCGCGCGGACGGTCAGGGCGGCGACCCCGAGCGCCGTCACGACCGGCACCCAGCGGTTGGGCGTCCCGAGGTCGTAGGCGGAGTAGTAGGCGAACATCAGCACGACGAACAGCAGCCAGCCGCCCGCCATCGCCGTCCCGCGCCGGCCGGGCCGGTCGGGGCCGGCGGCGGACGCGGCCGCCCAGCCGAGGCAGCCCGCCAGCGCGAACTGCCCGAGCACCTGCGCGGCGACCGTCCAGGACGGGGAGACGCCGTGGACGCCGTCCACGGTGGCCCGTCCGGCGGCGAACCCGGCCGCCGACAGGACGAGCCCGGCCGCCGGCGCGAGCGGGTGCCGCGTCCAGAACCGGGGTCGGGCCGCCACCGCCACCGACAGGGCGGCCGACGCCGCCACGACCGCGGCCGCGACGCCCCCGGACCATCCCGCGCTGGCCTGTGCGTGCGCCGCGTTCCCCGTCCAGACGCCCCACAGGAGGAACGCCGGCCCGGCGGCCAGCCAGATCCGCGGCCGGCCGGGCGCGTCCGGCTCGGCATCAGGCCGTCTCGCCGAGGTGAACGCGAACAGCGCCAGGTAGACGGCCAACGGCAGCCACGGGACGAGGCCCGGCCGCCACACCAGGTCGATGCCTTCGAGCGCCGCGTGCAGCGCCGTCGCCGCCGCGAGCCCGCCGGCGAACCCGGTCATGACCGGTGCGGCGTCCCGGACGGCCATCGCGGTCGCGGTCAGCCACACCAGCCCGCCGAGGAGGCCGATGCCGGCCGCGTAGAGCTGGGGGTCGCCGCCGTCCGAGAGCTGCAGGACGATCCGGGCGGCGACCAGCAGGCCCGCGCCGCAGACCGCGAGCCTGGGGGCCGGGACGAACCGGGCCAGGGGGACGGTCAGGAACGCCGCGGCGAACCACGACAGCGCGTACGCCCCCATGACCTCGGCGGGGGTCGACCCCGCGCTGCCGACGAGCGTGATCAGCGACGGCAGGAAGACGCGCAGCACGTCCGCCAGCACGACGACGCCCAGCAGGACGTCCCACCGGATTCGCGACACCGAGACCTCCCAGAATGCGAGAAAGTCTCACGTAAGGCGCCGGTGGGCGCAAGGGGCCGTCAGGCGTCGGCCGGCTGCGCCTCGGGCGCCGCCACCGCCTCCGGCACCTCCACCGCGGCGGCCGGCCTGCGGCGCCCCCACGCCAGCGCGGCGGCGAAGCACGCGAACGGCATGGCGGGCAGCATGTACCGGTAGTCGAAGTCGACCGTGACCGGCGGGATGGCCAGGAGGGCGACCGCGGGCGTCCAGAAGAGCGCGGTGCGGGCGCGCGCCCGCCGCCGCACGATCCCGGCCGCACCCGCCAGCAGCACGATCCCGAGCACCGTCCCGGGGACGCTCACGCGCTCCTGGTAGTCGCGCATGAACTCGGCGTACGGCTCCACGATGTGCGTCCGGCCGGTGCCGTGCGAGTACTCGTACACGACCGTGCGCCGGTCGCCGCCGCCCAGCACCGGCAGACCGGGCTTGCGCGCGGTCGGCTTCGTCGGGAAGTGGTACCTGGCCTCGGTGCCGACCGTCGGATACTGCGACCGGTGCCACGAGAACGTGCGGACGAAGAAGTCGTACGAGACGACCCGCAGGTAGTCGGCCGGCTGGTTCCGGATGGCCCAGAACGCGAACCGCTGCGCCCGCTCGTTCGTCTCCTGGCTGAACGCCTTCCCGTTGGACCAACCGGTCGGCGAGTTCTCCTCCCAGATCTGATGGGACGAGGCGGGCCGGTTCTCCTTCGCCCCGTACGGGCAGAGGCTCGCCAGGTCCGGCGGCGGCGCGTGCGCGTCGCAGTCGGCGAACGCGGCCGTCCGCCCCCAGAGGAAGACGCCGTCCACCCCGGTCATCTGGAACCGGCCGTGCTCCTGCTGGAACCACGTCGCGTAGGCGCCGACGGGCAGCACGAACGTCACCGCGAGCGCCGCGCACACGGGCCACCGCGTCCGCCGGACGACCAGGTAGAGCAGCACGATCACGAACAGCGGCAGCCCGACCGTGCGCGTGACCGACGCCATGCCGAGCAGCGCCCCCGCCGCGGCCGCCCGCCGCCACCCGGTCGCCCCCGGCCTGGCCAGCAGCAGCGTCGCGCCGAACACCAGCACGATGAACAAGGTGTCCGACAAGAGCAGGTGCTCGAGCTCGATCTGGTACGAGTCCAGCAGGATCGGCGTGACGGCCAGCGCCGCCCACGTCCGGCGGACCTCGAAGTCCCGGACGAGCATCCGGTACGCGGCCACCGCCAGCCCGGCGATCGCCGCATGCTGCAGCAGCGTCACCAGGGCCAGGCTGTGGAACGGCTTCAGCCCCCAGAGGAGGATCCCGTAACCCGACGGCCGCAGCGGATGCGGAAACGGGTCGTCCGCGATGCGCAGGAAGTCGTAGCTGTCGTTGAACCACAGCGCGCTCCGGAACCCCAGCATGGTGATCACCCGCAGGACGACGCCCGCGAGCAGCACCGCCGCGAACAGCCAGTTGCCCTTGACCGCGCCCATCGCGCTCTTCGAGCGACGCCTGGCCAGAGGGGAGAGCAGCACCGGGGAACCTAACTGTGGACGAGCGGGCGGACGGCATCCCGCGCCGATCGGACATCGGCCGTGTCACGCCGGGGGCGGGCCTCCTGGCTGCGTCACCGCTTCCGCCCACGCATCGCCGGAGATCATACCAGCGCGCTCACCTGCGCCCCCGCCGTTCACCAGCCGGCCGCGGCCAGCGCGGCCGCCAGCTTCGGGGCGACCAGGGGCGCCTCCGCCAGCCCGGCGATGTGGTCCAGCCCCTCGAACTCGATGACCTCGAACCCGGCCCGGCGCAGGTCTCCGGCCGTCTCGCGGACACGGCGCGCGATGGCGCTCCCTCCCACGTAGTCGTACATGCGGCATTCGGGCTCGCCGTCGATCGAGCCGTACCAGACGATCTTCGGCCCCTTCAGCGCGGCCAGCACCTCGGCCTGGTCGCGCGTCGCCCACTCCCGGTACATCAAGATGCCCAGATGCTGCTCGTCCGCCTTCTCCTGGAGCCCCGCCTGCAGCAGGGCCGCGCGGGCGCCTTCGACGTACCCGAGCCAGTAGTCCGCGCCGGACAGCAGGGGGAACCCGCCGACCATGAGCCCGACCGCCCGTTCGGCGGCGCCCGCCAGGAACCCCGCCAGCGCCGCCATGCCCGAGTACCCGGCCAGCACGAAGTCGCCCGCGCCGGCCGAGTCCGCCACCGCGTGCAAGTCGGCGATCTCGACGTCCGCGGGGAAGCGGGTCCAGCCCGTCGGCTCCCAGGGGCCGCCCGCCTCGTCCTCGGGCTCCATCAGCCCGACGACCTGCCGCGGCTTGTAGCGCACCACCCGGTACCCGTGCTCGGCCAACGCGGCCGCGAGCGCGCCGTGCTCGGCGCGCATCCTCGACGGGAAGACGACGGCAGGACCGTCGCCCTTCACCTCGTACCACAACGTGTAGCCGTCGCCGGTGACCGTGGTCGCCATGATGCCTCCTCCGCTCTGCGCC
>NZ_JBIQHY010000028.1:53632-55749 GCF_044508335.1 Actinomadura sp. | reverse complement strand
CCCGCTCGACCGGAGCGGCTCCCTCGTCGGCCCGGGCTCCATCGAGGCACAAGTCGATCAGGTCGTCGAGAACGCGCTCGCCGCCCTCGCCGCGGTGGAGGCCCGGCCGCAGGACGTCGTGCGCTCGGTGATCTACGTCCGGAGCGACGACAGAGAGGACCTGAGCACCGCCTGGAGCCGGCTCACCGCCTCCGACCTCGGACCGGCCTTCACGTCCGCCAGCACACTCCTCGGCGTGGCCCAGCTGGGCTTCCCGGGCCAGCTGGTCGAGGTGGACCTCACCGCGGCGCTGCCCGGGTGATACCGGACACCGAATGCGTGCCTGGAAGGGCTGCCCGAATATAGGGTGATCCGTGCAGCATCGAGCGGTAGAGGAGACGTTCGTGGGATCGGATCGGCCGCAAGAATCACCAAACCAGGACAAACTTGCCCGGTTCAATACAGACGTCCCGCACCCCGCCAGGGTCTATGACGCCTGGCTGGGCGGCAAGGACAACTTCGCCGCGGACAGAGCGGCCGCGGAGAGGGGCCTGCAGGCGTTCCCGTCCACGGTGAAATCCGTCCGGGCGAACCGCGCGTTCCTGGCGCGGACGGTGGAGTACCTGGTCTCGGAGGCCGGGATCCACCAGTTCCTGGACATCGGAACCGGGCTTCCGTCGGCCAACAACACGCACGAGGTCGCCCAGGCGATCGTGCCCGAGGCCCGGATCGCCTACGTCGACAACGACCCGATCGTGCTGGCCCATGCCGCGGCCCTGCTGAGGGGCACCGCCTCGGGCAAGACCGACTACATCGACGCGGACCTGCGCGAGCCCGACAAGATCCTCCAGGCGGCGTCCCACACGCTGGACTTCACGCAGCCGGTGGCGGTCATGCTCGTCGCCGTGCTCCACTTCATCCCCGACAGCGCGGACCCGTACCGGATCGTGGACACCCTCATGGCCGCCGTCCCGCCGGGCAGCCACCTGGTGCTGTCGCACACCGCGAAGGACATCTTCCCCGAGGAGATGGCCAGGTTCGCCCAGACCATGAACAAGGACTCGGCGGAAGCGGTCAACCTGCGCGACCGCGACCAGATCACCAGGTTCTTCCACAACCTGGAGCTCATCGAGCCGGGCGTCGTCGAGGTCGCGAAATGGCGCCCGCGCTCCGAGCTCGAAGCCTCCGCCCCCGCCGCCCTGTGGGGCGGCGTGGCCCGCAAACCGGCCTAGTCCGCCGAGCCGCCCGCCCGGCATGACCCTTTGAGTCCCGGTGGATCAGCTGTCCAGCACCTCGATCATCGGCAGCGTTCCCTCAACGAAGGCACCCGCCTCCGCCGGTGTGATCGGCTTGCCGTCACGGACGGTCTTCGTGACGCGCAGCGGGTTGATGGGGGAGACGAGGTAACGTCCCGGCCGCACCACCGTGCTTCCCGGGAGGGTCAAGGTGCGAGTCTCGGTCCATTCGGTCATGTAGGCGCATTCGGAACGGACATAGGCTTCGACGTTGTCGGTTTTCACCGGCGGTGCTCGGAGGAGGAGCGGGGACGTGAGCCCCGCGAGCTTCTCCCGTTCGGCCGGGGGACTCCGATACAAAGCCAGGTTCAGCCCGACCGTCTGCCATCCACTTCCGGGGCTCTCGTCGTGCTGCGGGGAGTCTCCCCCACCCACGGTCCAGTCGTATCCCTGGACGATGTCCTGGCGGTTCGCGTCTTTGCCGAAACATTGGCGTCGGCCACCGGGCAGGTACTTCCCGCCGTATGGCATGCGAGCGCGGACCTGCACGACCATACGGACGGTCGTTCCCGGCTTGACCCGGGCCGGAGCGATCGAGATCTTCGCGTCCAGGGTGGGGCCTTCCGAAGCGGGCATGTTGGGCTGGCTGGTGAGTGCTCCCGGTCGCGTTAACCCCGCGTGGAGCAATCCGTGGTCCTCTCCGCCGACACCGGGCTCGGAGGGCCGGAACAGCCATGCGGCGATCACGGCTCCCACACCGACGGTGCCGATGGCCGCGGCGCCCTTGGGGCCGCCGACCTTGCTCAGGAAGCCCTTGGAGGCGGACGTTCCGGTCTTGGCCATCACATCGACCGATGCGGCGCCTTGGGCGAGCCCGGTGGACGCGTGCCCTGCCGCCGTGCC
>NZ_JBIQHY010000028.1:5676-53532 GCF_044508335.1 Actinomadura sp. | reverse complement strand
GCCGTGCCGGCTGCCGTGCCGGCCGCGGATGCGCCGGGAGCCAGAAGGGCGCCGCCGAGCATCGCCAGCGGAACGGCGGTCACCACGGCCGCGGCGACCGCGCCGAGTGCGAGGAGGCCGCGCCGTTCCCAGTCGGGGCCGTAAGCCTGGACGGCGACTGATTCCAGCTCGCTCACGAACTCGTACGCGTCCCAGGCTCGATCGCTCGGGCTCTTCGCCAGGCCATGCCGGACGAGCGGGCGCACCGGCTCCGGCACGCGCTCGAATGAGGTGAAGCCTTCCGAGTGCGCGGCCTTCAATTCCGCGAGAGTCGTCCCCGCGAACGGCTTCTCGCCTGTGACGCATTCAACGAAGACGCCCGTGGCCGCGTAGAGGTCGGTCGCCGGGGTGGCGGGTCCGCCTTCCCACTGCTCCGGCGCCATGTAGGCGGGCGTCCCGGCCTGGCCGCCCTGCCCGGTGAGAACCGCGACCCCGAAGTCGATGAGTTTGCTCTGCCCGTCGTCCTGGACGAGTACGTTTCCGGGCTTGTAGTCGCGGTGGACGACGCCGACCGCGTGTGCCGCCGCCAGCCCGAGCAGCGACCCTTTCAGTGTCGCCAAGGCCGCCTCGGGTGTCAGCGCGCCCTCGTGCTCGTCCAGCACCTTGCGGAGTGGACGGCCCGGTACGGCCTCCAGAATGATCGCGGCGCCCCAAGGTGATTCCAGGTAATCGAGTAAGCGCGCCACATGCGGGTTGTCGACCCGCTTGAGCATCTGGGCCTCGTCGCGGAAGAGGCTCCGGGCGGCCGTGTCGCCGAGCAGGTCGGCGGCCAGGTACTTGATCGCCACCGGTGGGCCGCCGGACTCGTGCCGCGCGAGCACGACCTCGCCTTGGGCGCCCGTCCCCAGCTCCGCGAGTTCGACGAACCCGGGCAACCGATGTTCATGCAGCGTCATTGGCCCGTGTTGGTCTGGATCTCACCGACTACGAGAGGTGTGTCCGGCGATGACACGGGGTTCGGAGGGAGGACACCGCCGCCGGAGTCGCAGTCGTCGCCCTCACATGTCCACCGGACGTCCCAGTTGATGGTCGCCGTGATCGTGTACTTGCCGCCGGGTCTGGACGCGGAGGACTTCCGGTAGGTGTAGCTGCAGGTCTTGCCGTCCTTGGTGCCGGCGTCGGCGCATTGGAACGTCTTCTCGCCCATGTTCCAGGTCACGGACTTGGGCTCGGCGACCAACTGGATCGTCTGCGCGCCGACGGTGATCGGCGGCGTCTGCACGTCTTCGAAGCCGTCCACCCACAGGGCCGTCCGCAGCCTCACGAACGTCTTGCCTTCGGGTGCCGTGTGCACCGTGGGCGTGGGGAACTCGGCGGCGGCCTGCGCCATGGCGACCAGGTCGGCCGTGGCGGGCGGCGCGGGCGCAGGCGCGTTCCCGCCTGGGACCTCTACGACCCCCGGTGCCTCGTCAGGAGTCAACCCCTCTGGTGCGGGAGGCTCCCAGGGGCCGGCGTCGCCGCCGCCTGTTCCCGTCCCGCCTCCTCCGGTCCCGGGTGTGTGCACGACCTTGTTGCAGTTCGCGTGCTTGTTCTTGGTGACCTTGCAGGGGGCGGCGTGGGCCGGGACGGCGACCAGCAGAGGCGCGGTCATGGCGGTCGCGACGACCGCGGCGGCCGTCCGGCGTCTGGTGGGGGTGTGGGCAGACATCGAGTGTCCTTCCCTGCGGACCGTCAGCATTGCCGGTCCCGGACATTGGCGGCGACCTTCCAGGTGCCGGAGTCGTACGCGACGGTGGCTCGGTATACGAAGGATCCGCCGGGGAGCTGCTCGATCCGCTTGCCGGTCTTCGCGGAGTAGCGGTAGGCGGCGAGCGTGCTGACGCAGTCGATGACGTAGACCTTCGTGCTGTCCTTGGAGCGGGCGTAGACGCGGGGGTTGAACGTGTTCGTGAAGCGCCAGACCACGCCCTTGGCCTTGGTCGCCTCCACGTCCTCGGTGACCTCGGTGAGGAGGGGGTCCATGGCGACGGCGGCGAGGCCGGACGGGTCGTTGGTGTCGTACGCCTTCTTGTAGGCGTCCTGGTAGGCGCGGTAGCGCTTGAGGACGGTCTTGTAAAGCTCCGCCGTGGGGATGGCCGAGGGGGCGTCGGCGGCCGGGGAAGGGGCGGCGGCGCCGTTGTCGAGGGAGCCGTTCGGGGCGAGTTTCCCGTTGGTGGACGACCCGGATGAACCGCAGCCCGCAGTCGTGCACAGGGCCAGCACGGCGGCCGCGGCGGCGGCGCGGCTTGCCCCGAGTGGGGAGAAACGTACCAACCGGGCGCGCATCGTCTTCCTTGAGCGGCAGCCGACAACGGGGGCGGAACTCGCCCGAAAGCTTACAGAGGCGCGTGTGGCCAGAAAAGAGATTCGTTGCGAACGGGTTGACCTCGACTTTGCTTGAGGTTGCACGCTGGTCCCGCTGCCGCTGATGGGAGGGGTTCGGATGCGTGCGGTGCGTTTGACGCGGTTCGGCGGGCCGGAGGTGCTCGTCCCGGGGGAGGCGCCAGATCCGGTGCCGGGCGAGGGGCAGGCGCTGGTTCAGGTCGAGTTCGTCAACATCACGTTCGTCGAGACGCAGATGCGGTCGGGCGACGGGCCGGCGCCGGTGAGGCTGGAGCCGCCCGTCATCCCCGGCAACGGTGTCGGCGGCGTGGTGACCGAGGTCGGCGCGGGGGTGGGCGACGACCTTGTCGGGCGGCGGGTCGTCAGCAGCACCGGGGGCACCGGCGCCTACGCGGAAAAGGCGGTCGTCGACGCGGCGGGGCTCTTCCGGGTGCCGGACGGTCTGGCGCTTGACGACGCGGTGGCGCTCCTCGCCGACGGGCGGACGGCCGCGATGATGCTGAGCGCGGCGGATCCGCGTCCGGGCGAGCGGGTGCTCGTGGAGGCCGCCGCCGGCGGGGTCGGGACGCTCCTGGTGCAACTGGCGAAGGCCAGGGACGCGACGGTCGTCGCGGCGGTGGGGGGTGCGCGCAAGGCGGAGATCCCGCTGCGGCTCGGCGCGGACGAGGCGGTCGACTACCGCGAGCCCGGCTGGGCCGGGAAGGCCGGGAGCGTGGACGTCGTGTTCGACGGGGTCGGCGGCGACGTGGCGCGCGAGGCGTTCACGCTGCTCCGCGGCGGCGGGCGCATGGTCAGTTTCGGGCTCGCGTCCGGGGAGTGGGCGAGCATCCCGGACGACGAGGCGGCCGCGCGCGGTGTGACGCTGGTCCGGCCGGCGGCGACGCCGGAGCAGCTCCGGGCGTTCACCGAGAGCGCGCTGAGAGAGGCCGCCGAGGGACGGCTCCGGCCGGTGATCGGGCAGCGCTTCCCCTTGGAGGGCGCCGCGGACGCGCACCGGGCGATCGAGTCGCGCTCCACCGTCGGCAAGACCCTGCTGGAGGTCTAGCTCACCCTCTTCAAGAACGATTCCAGATTGCGTTCGTAGGCGGTGGGGTCGACGTTCCACGATTCGGTGTGGTCGCCCGGTGTGGAGATGTGCGTGACCATGCCCGCCGGGGCCTTCCTGGCGAACGTGTAGGCGGGGCCGTTGTCGACGGTGGCGTCATCCTGTGTCGTGAAGAGGAGGACGGGCGTGCGCAGCCGGGACGCGTACCGGCGCTGGTCGTAGTCGGTCAGGTCGATGCCGATGCGCCATTCCAGGACCTGCTTCGCCACGTCCGTCATGAAGCCGGGCAGGTTGCGGGCGTCGCCCTGCTTGTCCAGGGTGGCGCTCCAGTCCAGGACGGGCGAGTCGAGGACGATGCCCCGGACGAACGACGGGTCCTTCCGCAAGGCGGTCATGACCATCGCCCCGCCCATCGACCACCCGTACAGGACGACTCCGGTCGCGCCGTGTGCGCGCGCGTAGCCCATCGCGGAGATGACGTCGTGCCATTCGGTGTCGCCGAGGTGGTTCTTGCGGTCGTCGGACGAAGGCGCGCCCACGTCGTTCCGGTACGCGATGGCCATCATCGGCAGACCCATCTCGTGCACGGCGCGCATGACGCGGAACGTCTCCGCCTTGTCCGCGTTCCGGCCGTGGACGGCGATGACCCATGTCCTGGACGACCCCGGGACCACCCACGCCGGCATCGGCCCCACCTTCGACGGATACGTCACGTCCTCGAAGGGCAGCCCCAAGGCGGTCTTGGGGTCGCCGTCGTACATCCAGTGGTCGATGGCCGCGGGCGCGCCCTTCTCCAGGGAACCCGAGACGACCTTCGACACCTTCCGCACGACGTTGCGGGTGTCGCCCCCGACGACGGGGCCGAGCAGAGCCCGGCCGTCCTTCCATACCAAGGCCCACGTTCCGGGGCGTTCCGTCACCGGCTCGCGGGGCAGCGTGACGGTGCCGTCCGCCGCGTCGACGATCGTCAGCGGGTACTCGGCCGCGTGGTCGACCTCGATCGCGACTCCCGCGAAGTACCAGCCGACGCCGCCGACGGCCGCGAACAGCAGCACGGCCAGGGCGACGAACGTCGCCATCAGTGCGCGGGCGCGGCGGCGCCGCGGTCGGACCGGCGGCTCGGGCGCCGCGGGTGCCGGTGATTCTGGGGCTTCGGTCGACACGACATACGAAGTTAGCTTCTCTCGGGGACCGCGAAAGCCCGGGTCACCCCGCGGTGCGGTTAATCTGCCGCACAGGTGCCATCGAGGCAGCCATCGGGACGCACGGAGGGCGCGGGTGACGGGTCGGAGCGGCCGCAGCGCGGAAGTCGAGGGCCGGGTGGTCGATCTCGTCCGGCGCGCGGCGCCGCCCGGGTGGCGGCGGATCGACCTGCGCTGCGCGGCGACCGTCGCGGTGACCGACGCGGCGCTGACCGCCCTGACCGGGGACGGCGCGATCAAGCCCGTGGCCGTCCCGGACGAGCTGACCGGCCTGCTGGTGGATCTGCGCCGCGCGCACTACCTGTCGGAGCAGGGCACCTGGTTCTCGATGGCGGCCATCGTCGAGCCCGGCGCCGCGTGCGCCCTCTACAACTACGACTTCGACCCGATGTGGGATCCGCCGCTCCCCGCGGACCACTGGCGGCGCGACCAGATCGTGCTGCCGCGCGACGGCGCCAACGTGCCCGGCTGGCTGCGCGACCGGCTGGACGGCCGCGACCCGTCCGAGGCCCCCGGGCCGGCGGGCCCGATGAACCCGGTCGAGCAGATGGAGCTGCTGAACGACCGGTTCGCGCCGCTGATCGCCGATCAGGCGCCGCCGCTCTGGCGGACGGTCACCGGGTCCTACGACGCGGCCGCCGGAACGTTCCCGGCGATGACGTGCCTCCGCGCCGACGGGGCCGGCATGTCATGGACGCCCCCTGACGCCGCAGCCGCGCTCCTGGAGCGGCTCCGCGCCGGCACGCACGCCTTCCAGGGCTCGACCTGGTCCAGGATCGACGTCGAGGTCGCCTACGAGGACGGCGCGGTGCGCTGCCGGGCGGACTTCACCTACGACGACGAGCCGCCCGCCCAGCCGCCGCCTCCGGCGCCCGGCGGCCTCCGCAGAGCCCGCATCTTCGATCACGCGAGCACCGGCGACGGCCGCCCCGCCGTGTCCCGCCCGCCCGTCCGGCCGGACGAGAAGGACCGCGTCGCCGCCTACCTCCGGCGCGCCCCGGTCGTCACGGCGGCCCGCTCGAACGCCCCCGACCGCCTCGACCCGTCGCGCGGGGAGGTCGTGCCGCTGGCCTTCCACACCGACGGCGCGTGGGTCTGGTCGGGTGCGGTGGCCTACTACCTGGACGAGCACGGGGTGCCGCCCGAGTCCGACCTGGTCGCGCATATCAGGGCGAACGGGTACGAGGTCCCTCCCGTGGACGACGACACCATGGACGCCGCGAACGCCGCCGTCACCGGCCGCGCCGTCCCCGAAAACGTCCGGACGGAATCCGCCCCGGACTGGGAGGCCAGGCTCCAGCACCGCCTGGACCAGCTCCGCGTCGACCGTGCCGCCTACCGCATCAAGGACACCGCGGAGGGCGCCTGGTGCCTCATGCCGCAAGGGGCCGGCTGGACGGTCTTCCTGATGCGGGACGGAGAGCGCCGCAATGAGGCGGCGTTCGGCGACACGGAGCAAGCCTCCGCGCAACTTCTCGGGCAGCTCCTGCTGGACCCGCGCCACACCGTCCAGGACGGGCCGTTCGAGCCGCTCAAGGGAGAGCCCCCGCTCTCCCTTCTGCGCGACCGCCGCATCACGGAGCTGGCACCGGGTACAGAGGTCGACCGCTACGGCGGCTCGGACGGCAACGTCGCCTACGCGGCGCGCACCCCTTACCCGCACAGGTCCCTACCGCCCGACTGGCGGGACCGCCCGTACCACGTCTACCGGCTGCAACGGCCGGTGGAGGCGCTGACGGGGACGGCCGTGCCGTGGTTCGGGCAGCCCGGCGGCGGGACGGCGCACGTGTTCCGCCGCCCGTTCGCCGACCTGCTCGCCGACGGCACGGTGGTCGAGGTCTGATCAGGCGCTCCCGATCGCCGACACCAGCCCGAGCGCGAGCAGCATGTCGAGGTGGATGAACGTCTCCAGCTTCGCGCCCGGCGGCACCTCCGGGTCGCCGGCGAGCCGGTCCAGGACGGCGAGCGCGCCCGCGCAGTCCAGGTCGTCCGCGAGCGCCGCCTCGGCCCGGGTGGCGTAGTCCTTGCTCATCGGATGCCCCGGGGACGTCGCCCACTCGGCGACCTTGCCGCGCCACGCGTCCAGCCGCCCGCCCGCCCCCGCGAGCCGCGCGTCCGTCAGCTCCACGGGCTCGCGGTACGGGGTTTCGAGCATCACCAGCCGCGCGGCCAGCGGGTCCGCCGGCTTCACCCCGGTCTCCTGCGGCACCGCCAGGCACAGCGCGTCCACGTCGGCCTGCCCGGCGGAGACGCACACGTCGGCCTCCGCGAGCGGTTCGCCGAGCACCTCGAACGGCGCGACGTTGTAGTCGGCCCAGCCCTCCACGGCGACCGGGACGCTCGCGAAGCGGACCCGGCGCCCGGCCCGCCCGGCGATCCGGCGGAGCAGGTCGGCGACCACGAGCGTGCGGTGACCGGTGCCGTCCAGGATCTGCAGGCGCAGGCCGGGCCCGGGCGGCAGGGGTTCGGCGCGTCCCACCCGATGGTCGTACAACCGCAGCATGCCTCCCACCCTAGGCGGCGGGGCGCGGGGCGATCAGAGCGGGCGATCGGAGGCCAGCGGGCCGAACGGCGTCGGGGCGGCGCCGTCCGAGCGGCGGACGGCGGCGAACCGCAGCCGCACGTAGTCGGCCACCCAGCCGGACTCGCGGCGCAGCGCGGGGGCGGCCAGGTCGTTCACCCGGTCGAGCAGCGGGTCGACCAGCTCCGGCGGGACGTCCGCCAGCGCGCTCGCCGCGTACGCGCGGACCCAGTCGGCGGCGCCGTTCGGGCCCTCGGTCATCCGGGTCGGGCGGTCGGCGTGCTCCAGCAGCCGCAGCGTGAACCCGGCGTCCTCCAGCTTCGTCGCGTACTCGGCCGGCGACGGGAAGTACCAGGGCAGCTCGGGCTCGCCGAGGCCGAACACGCGCCACGCCGTCTGCATCGCGACGATCAGCTCGGCGCAGTTCCCGGCGCCGCCCAGCTCGCCGACGAACCGGCCGCCGGGGCGCAGCGCCGCGTGCACCCGGCCGATGACGGCGTCGGGGTCGCGGGTCATCCAGTGCAGGGCCGCGTTGGAGGCGACCGCGTCGAAGGACTCGCCGACGGTGAAGTCGTGGGCGTCGCCGACGATGAAGGACAGGCCGGGGTGCGTCGCGGTCGCCTGCGCGACCATGTCGGGGTTGCCGTCGATTCCCAGCACCTCGGCGCCCCGCTCGGCGATCTCCGCGCTGAACGACCCGGTGCCGCACCCGAGGTCGATGATCCGTTCGCCCGGCTGCGGATCGAGCAGGTCGACCAGGGGGGCACCGTGCGCGGACACATACCCGAAGGCGGAGTCGTACGTCGTCACGGCCCAGTTCACTGTCATAATTTATCGGAGAAAGTCCAGCAGGGAGGCGGCGTTGGGAATGGCGGACGTCACGTCCGAGGTCCGGATCGTCGGCGCCGGGGGCCCGGACGGCCTGATCCTGCGCACCATCGGCCTCGCCGCGCGCGACCTGCCCGAACTACGCGCCGAGGGGCTGCCGCCGTATCTGGGGGACGGCTGGGCGCGCGTCCTCGGCGCCGTGGCGCGGCGCCTCGCCGCCACCGGCGAGCCGCCCGCCGAGCTCGCCCCCGGCGTCGAGATCGGCTACGCCGCCGCGGCGGACGGTGCGCTCGTCCCCGTGCCGCCGCCGGGCCGCGACCTCGCCGAGTGGCGCCGGGACGTCGTGCTCCGCCTCTTCCCCGAGGCCCGCGTCTGACTCCGCGAGGCCGCAGCTAAGGTCCGTTCTAGAATCGGGCTCTATCGAGCGTGAGAGGGGCCCGCGGGTGACGTACCAGGAGATCGAGTACGAGGTTCGCGACGGGATCGCCACCGTCACGCTGAACCGGCCGCACAAGATGAACGCCTACACGTTCACCATGCGCAACGAGATGCTCGACGCCTTCGACCGGATCGACGCCGACGACGACGTGCGCGCGGTCGTGGTGACCGGCGCGGGCCGGGCGTTCTGCGCGGGCGCCGACCTCAGCCGCGGCGGCGACGCCTTCGACAAGGAGAAGTCGAAGGACATGTACGCCGGCGAGGACGACGTCCTGGAGGACGGCACCCCGCGCGACGGCGGCGGCACGGTCGCGCTGCGCATCGCCCGCTGCCTCAAGCCCGTCATCGGCGCGTTCAACGGCGCCGCGGTCGGCGTCGGCGTCACCATGACCCTCCCGATGGACGTCCGGCTCGCCAGCGAGAAGGCCCGGTTCGGGTTCGTGTTCGCGCGCCGCGGCATCGTCACCGAGGCCGCGTCCAGCTGGTTCCTGCCGCGCCTCGTCGGAATCGCGCAGGCCATGGAGTGGGCGGCGACCGGGCGCGTGTTCGACGCGCAGGAGGCCCTCGCGGGCCGCCTCGTGTCCCGCGTCTACGCGCCGGACGAGCTGCTGCCCGCCGCCTACGCCCTCGCCCGCGAGATCGCCGGCGGCACCTCCGCGGTGTCGGTCGCCGCGATCCGCCGCCTCATGTGGTCGGGCCTGTCCGCCCCGTCCCCCTGGGACGCGCACATCGCCGACTCCCGCCTGATGGCGGCGCTCGGCGGCGCCGCCGACGCGATCGAGGGCGTGTCGTCCTTCCTGGAGAAGCGCGACGCCGCGTTCCCGATGCGCGTCAGCAAGGACCTCCCGCCCGAGGTGCCGGACTGGCCCGTCCGCTGACCGCTGTTCCCGCATCATCGCGCTGTGTGTCGCATCCGTGACGGAGGGTATGAGCGGCCCCGAAGCGACACGTTCGGGGGTGCGTGGTGCGGATCAGGAAAATCGCCATCATCGGGGCCGGGCTCCTGCTCGCCGCGGGATGCAGCCACTCGGGCAAGCGGCAGGCGCGGACGGCGGGGGAGCAGGCCGCCCTCGGGCGCGGGGCGCAGGCGAGCGAATCGCCTGCGCCGCCACCGCCGCGGAAGATCGACTGCGACCGGGTGAAGTGCGTCGCGCTGACGTTCGACGACGGCCCCGGCCCCTACACCGCGGGCCTGCTGGACACGCTGAAGAGGCGCGGCGTGCGCGCGACGTTCTTCATGCTCGGCGAGAACGTCGGCGCGCATCGCGACGTGGTGCGGCGGATGGCGCTGGAGGGTCATGAACTGGCGAATCACAGCTGGTCGCACCCCAGCCTGACCGGGCTGCCGTCCGCCGAGGTGCGGTCGCAGATCGAGCGGACGCAGAAGGCCGTCATGGAGGCGTCCGGCGGCGTGGAGCCGATGCTGATGCGCCCGCCCTACGGGGCGACGAACAAGCGCGTCGGGCGCGTCATCGGGATGCCGCTGATCCTGTGGAGCGTCGACACGCTCGACTGGCGGTACCGCGACGTGGCCCGCGACGTCAGGGTCGGCATCAAGGAGGCGAAGAGCGGCGGCATCATCCTGTTCCACGACATCCACAAGGCGAGCGTCGAGTCCATCCCGAAGGTGGTGGACGGCCTGAAGAAGCGCGGTTTCACGCTCGTCACCGTGTCGGAGCTGTTTCAGGGCCGCGAGCTCGAGCCGGGCGTGACCTACAGCGAGCGGACCGTGGAGGTGACGGCCGCTCCGCCGCCGTACGGGTCGCCCGCGGGCCCGGGAGCCCCGAGCGCGCCGGACGGCCCGCCGTCCGCGACGTCGCCGAGCCCGGCGCCGCCGAGTCCCGCCCCGCCGAGCCCCGCCCCGTCCGGCCCGGCCCCGTCCAGCGCCGCTCCCACCGGCCCCGCTGCCACCGGCCCCGAGCCGGCGGGCACGGGCTGAACCGGACGCCCGCGTCAGCCGTCCTCCGGCTCCTCTCGGCGGGGACGGCGGCGCGGCGGCGGCTGCGGCGGGACGACCTTCGCCGCGACCATGGTCTCCTCGGGCACTTCGACCAGCTCACCGGTGCGGCGGCGCACCGCGAGCGTTCCGCCGGACCACGATTCGAGCACGCCGACGACGTCGCTGTACTCTCCCGTTGGCAGACGGCGGCGCAGTGAGATCCGCTGACCCACGTCCGCGCCACTGATGGACACCACCAGCCGCGCGGCGAAGCGAGCGGACATTTGAGGACCCCCATGTCGAACCGACCGAGCCGTCGTGGCCATACTATTCACAGCGAGCTTGCGGCGACCCGTGACGTGCGGCGGGGCCGGATATCCGAGAGGAGTCACTGACGTGACCTACGTCATTGCGCAGCCCTGCGTGGACCTGCTCGACAAGGCATGCATCGAGGAGTGCCCGGTCGACTGCATCTACGAGGGCAAGCGCATGCTGTACATCCACCCGGACGAGTGCGTGGACTGCGGTGCGTGCGAGCCGGTGTGCCCTGTCGAGGCGATCTACTACGAGGACGACACGCCCGAGCAGTGGAAGGACTTCTACAAGGTCAACGTGGAGTTCTTCGACGACCTCGGCTCGCCGGGCGGCGCGTCCAAGGTCGGGAAGATCGACAAGGACCACCCGATCGTCGCCGCGCTGCCCCCGCAGAGCCACGACGACTGATCAGGGACGACGCACTCCGGGCCGCGGTCTCCCGAGTTCGGGACGGCCGCGGCCCGCGATTTCTCCAGAGTGAGGAGCAGGGCACGTGTTCACGCTGCCGGACTTTCCGTGGGATCGCCTCGCGCCCTACAAGGAGCGGGCGCTGGCGCACGCGGACGGCATCGTCGACCTGTCCGTCGGGACGCCCGTCGACCCGACGCCCGAGCCGGTCCGGGAGGCCCTCGCCGCCGCCGCCGACGCGCCCGGCTACCCGCAGACCTACGGGACGCCCGAACTGCGCGAGTCCGTCGCGGGCTGGCTGCGCCGCCGCGCCGGCGTGTCCGGCGCCGACCCGGACGCGGTGCTCCCCGTCATCGGCACCAAGGAGCTGGTCGCCTGGCTGCCGACGCTGCTCGGCGCCGGCCCCGGCGACAAGGTCGTCTTCCCCGAGCTGGCCTACCCGACCTACGACGTGGGCACCCGGCTGGCCGGCGCCTCGCCCGTCGCGACCGACGGGCTGCTGCGCCTCGGCCCGGTGAACCCCAAGATCGTGTGGGTGAACTCGCCGTCCAACCCGACCGGCAAGGTGCTGCCCGCCGAGCACCTGCGCAAGGTCGTCGCGTGGGCGCGCGGCCGCGGCGCGATCGTCGTGAGCGACGAGTGCTACCTGGAGTTCGGCTGGGACGAGGAGAACCCGCCGATCTCGATCCTGCACCCGGACGTGTGCGACGGCTCCCACGAGGGCCTCCTCGCGGTCAACTCCCTGTCCAAGCGCTCCAACATGGCCGGCTACCGCGCCGGGTTCGTCACCGGCGACCCCGCGCTCGTGCGGCGGCTGCTGGAGGTCCGCAAGCACGCCGGCATGATCGTCCCGGCGCCGGTGCAGGCCGCGATGACGGCGGCGTTCGCCGACGACGCGCACGTGGACGAGCAGCGCGCCCGGTACGCGCGCCGCCGCGCCGCGCTGCGGGCGGCGTTCGAGGGCCACGGCTTCCGCATCGACCACTCCGAGGCGTCCCTGTACCTGTGGGCCACACGGGACGAGCCGTGCTGGGACACCGTCGCCCACCTGGCGTCCCTCGGCATCCTCGTCGGCCCCGGCGAGTTCTACGGCCCGGCCGGCGCCCGGCACGTCAGGATCGCCTTCACCGCGACCGACGACCGCGTCGCCGCCGCCGTCGACCGCCTCTGACCCCCGCCTCCGACCCCGCCTCCGACCCCCGCCTCCGCCCCCCGACCTCGACCCCCCACTCGCCCCCGCCGCTGCTCCCGCACCTCGATCCCGCGCCCCGATCCCGCGGGCGTCGCGCCAGGTACCGGGCTTGCATCGGATCTCGGTTCTCCATATGAAACCTGCGGATCATTTGATACGTCTCATCGCGGTATGGGCCTGAGACGCCACAGTCGGTAGGATCCGCTGGTCTGTGCCCGGAGTTTTTGACGAAAAGATGGAGGTGCCCGTGGGCGGAGCGGCGATTGTGATCCTTCTCGCGCTGATCCTGGTCGCATTGGTCGTGCTCATCATCGTCCTGCTGCGACGCCGTTCGAGCGCCCCGGCACCCGCCCCCGCGGTCCCGCACGACCCGTTCGCCCCCGGGGACTCGGTGGCCGGCGACCCGCGGACGCTGAAGGCGGGCGACATGGTCGAGTACCTCGGCACCCGCTACTTCGTGCGGGGTTCGCTGCGCCTCAGGGAGGGCGGCTTCACCTGGAGCGAGCACCTCCTCGACGCCGACACCATCGAGGGCCAGAAGGTGTGGATCTCCGTCGAGGAGGACCCCGACCTGGAGGTCGTCTGGTGGACCGAGCACGACATCGGCGACCTCACCCCCGGTGAGAAGACGATCGTCGTGGACGGCGTCGAGTACCGCCGCGACGAGCACGGCACCGCCGACTACACCAGCGAGGGCACGACCGGCGTCGGCGTGCAGGGCCGGGTCGAGTACGTCGACTACGAGGGCCCGCGCGGCAGGTACCTGTCGTTCGAGCAGTACGGCGGCGGCCAGTGGGAGGCGGGCCTCGGCGAGCGCGTCCCCGCCGGATCGATGACGATCTACCCGGGTGGCGGTAGCTGAGTTGCGCGCCACGCTCGACACCCCCTACGCGGACGCGCGCGCGGACGGGCTCTCCTTCGCGCTCGGGCTGCCGCCGCTGGAGGCGCTCGCCGTCCTGCCGGTGGAACGCGCGGGCCTGAGCGTGGAGATGCGCCTGCTCGGCGCGTCCCACCAGGTCATCGCGGGGCCGCTGAGCGAGACGGTGGCGTGCCTGCCGGACCGCGCCGAGCCGCTGCCCGGCCGCGCCGCGACCAGCGTGCCCGGCTGGGCGTACGAGTTCGCCGCGACGACCGCCGCGCACAGCGACGGGACGGCGTTCGCCCGCGCCGTCGAGGCCGTGTGCGCGCGGCTCGCGGACCGCGGTGACGCGCTGACCGGGGCGTTCCCCGGATCGCCGCACGCCGTCACCGCCCTGGCCCTGGAAGAGACGCAGGAACCCGGGTTCGGCTGGCGGACCTGGCACGCCTACCCCCAGACCCGAGAGATCGTGATGACGCGGAGCCGGTTGGTGAGACCCTCATGAACAGCAGAAAGCGGGTGGCGGGCGCGGTGGCCGCCGCCGCCCTGACCACCGTGGCGCTCGGCGGCTGCGGGCAGTCGCCGTCGTCGTGGATCGGCGACAAGTACACCAGGGCGGGCGCGGACACCTACCGGTCCTCGAAGGCCCCGACGACCGTCGCCTCGGAGATCAGCCGCAAGTTCCGGCCGATCGACCGGGTGGACGACATGGCGACCAAGGGCGCCGCGGGCGGCATCTTCCTGCGCTACCCGAAGCTCGTCGTCGGCGTCCTGCCGGACGGCGCGGGCAGCCGGATCACCGTCGACAAGCCCCGCCGCGGCTACAACCGCTACTACTCCCACGTCGGCGGGCGCTGGGCCAGTCCCGGCAGCAATGGATGGACGAGCAGCGGCGCCGCGTCATTCCGGGGCGGCGGCCCAGGGTCGGGCAAATGAGGAGCGATAGATGAACGACATCCTTAACGAGGTCGGCGCGACGTTCGCCTACGGCGCGGTCGGCATCGCGCTGATGGCACTCGGATACCTGGTGGTGGAGGTGACGACGCCCGGCCGGCTCGGCAAGCAGATCTGGACCGAGGGCAACCGCGGCGCCGCGCTGCTGCTCGCGGCCAAGCTGTTCGGCATCGGCGGCATCGTCTTCACGGCGATCGTCACCAGCGACAACGACCTCAGCGACGGGCTGATCGACACCGCGGTGTTCGGCGGGTGCGGCATCGTGCTGATGATCATCGCGTTCCTGCTGCTGGACGTGGTCACGCCGGGCAAGCTCGGCGCGACGCTCGTCGACGCGGACGGCGGCGGCAAGGCCATCCACCCCGCCGGCTGGGTCGTCGCCGCGGCCGACCTCGGCGTCGCCGCGATCGTGGCCGGGGCGGTCTCCTGACGTCCCGCGACCTGGACCGGGCCGTCGACCGGGCCGTCGACCGGGCCGTCGACCGGGCCGGCCGCCCGCCCTCCCCGGAGCCGTCCGAGCGGACGGACGGTCCGGGGAGGCCGCGCGTCCCCGCCCGCCTCGCCCGCACGCTCATCCTCGCCGCCGTGTTCACGTGCGCGGCGTGCGGGCTGGTGTACGAGCTGGCGCTGGTCGCGCTCGGCAGCTACCTCGTGGGCAACTCCGTCACGCAGGCGTCGATCGTCCTGTCGGTGATGGTGTTCGCGATGGGCGTCGGGTCGCTCGCCGCGAAGCCGCTGCAGGGCCGCGCGGTCGTGGCGTTCGCGGTCGTGGAGGGCGCGCTCGCGCTGATCGGCGGCGTGTCGGTCCTCGCGCTGTACGCGGCGTTCGCGTGGCTCGACCTGTACGTCCCGGCGCTGGTGGTGGTGTCGTTCGCGGTGGGCGCGCTGATCGGCGCGGAGATCCCGCTGCTGATGACGCTGCTGCAGCGGATCAGGAAGCAGGACGCGGGGTCCGCCGTCGCCGACCTGTTCGCCGCCGACTACGTGGGCGCGCTGGTCGGCGGGCTCGCGTTCCCGTTCCTGCTGCTGCCGGCGTTCGGGCACATCAAGGGCGCGCTGCTCGTCGGCGTCCTGAACGCGGTCGCCGGGATGGCGGTCGTGCTGTGGCTGTTCCGCCGCGAGGTCGGGCGGATCGCGCGGGCCGCGCTGGCGCTCGGCATGGTGGCCGTCCTCGCCGTCCTCGGCGGGACGTACGCGCTGGCCGACGGCTTCGAGGTGTCGGCGCGGCAGGCGCTCTACACCGACCCGATCGCGGTCTCCGAGCGCACGAAGTACCAGGAGATCGTGATCACCCGGCAGGTCGGGCTCGGGCCGTCCGACCTGCGCCTGTTCCTCAACGGCGACCTGCAGTTCTCCTCGGTGGACGAGTACCGGTACCACGAGTCGCTCGTCCACCCGCTGATGGCGGGGCCGCACGGCCGGGTGCTGATCCTCGGCGGCGGGGACGGGCTGGCGCTGCGCGAGGTGCTGCGCTACAAGGACGTCCGCAGCGCGACGCTGGTCGAGCTCGACCCGGAGATGCTGCGCCTGGCCCGCACCTACGGGCCGATCGTGTCGCTCAACCACCGCTCGTTCGAGGACCCGCGCGTGCGGACGGTCGCCGCCGACGCGTTCTCGTGGCTGCGCACCCTGCACGAGCAGTTCGACGCGGTGATCGTCGACATGCCGGACCCGGACGACGTGTCCACGGCCAAGCTGTACTCGGTCGAGTTCTACGGCATGGTGAAGCGCGCCCTCGCGCCCGGAGGCCGGATGGTCGTCCAGTCGGGGTCGCCGTACTTCGCGCCGAAGTCGTTCTGGAGCATCGAGAAGTCGATCGCCGCCGCCGGTTTCGCGGTGACCCCCTACCACGTGGACGTGCCGAGCTTCGGCGACTGGGGGTTCGTCCTGGCGTCCCCGGGGAAGCGGGCCCCCGCGCTGAGGCTGTCGCCCGAGGTGCCCGACCTGCGGTTCCTCGACGCCGCGGTGCTGCAGGCCTCGACGGTGTTCCCCAAGGACCGCCGCAGCAGGGACGTCGAGGTCAACACGCTCGTCCACCCGCGCCTCGTCGAGTACGAGGGCCAGGAGTGGAAGAACGCCTGATCAGTCGGGCACCGACCGGCGGATGGCCTTGTCGACGGCCCGCTGGAACGACGTCACCAGCGACTGGATCATCAGCGGCTTGAGCTTCCCGGCCATCTCCATGAGCCGCTCCCGCTCCCGCGGCGACCGCCCGCCCTCCCGGTAGGGGCGGACGACGGTGTCCTGGAAGACCTGCTGGAGCTCGGCGGCCAGCGCGGTCGTGTGCCGGTCGACGGCCTCGTACGAGGCGACCAGCGTGTCCAGCGGCATCGGCAGCTCGGCCAGCTCGGCGCTGACGCCGAGCAGCGCGGGGCTGACGACCCGGACGGCGTCCGCCGACACCCGCTCGACGACGCCGAGGGCCTCCAGCCTCCGGATCGTCTCGTCGTCGAGGTGCCGCCCGGCCCGGCGGTCGAGCTCGTGCCGGTCGAGGTCCTCCGGCCGCTCCGGCGCCCACGGCGACAGCAGCGCCCGCTGGAGCGCGAGGTCTTCGGCGGGCGCGTCCAGGGGGATCTTCTTCAGGTGCTTCTCGATGGAGGCGAGCGTGAGCCCGAGCGACTGGAGCTCCCGGACGAGTTCGAGCCGCGCGAGGTGGTCGGGGCCGTACAGGCCGGTGCGCCCGCGCAGCCTGGGGGGCGGCAGCAGACCGCGCCCGGCGTAGAACCGCACGGTCCGGACGGTGACCCCGGCGCGCGAGGCCAGCTCGTCGACGGTGAGCTCCATCCCCGCCTCCCTCTATGTGACAGCGTCGGTGTTACATTAACCGAGTATCAGCACTCACTTACTTGAGGGAGACCGCCGGATGGGACGGGACATCTACACCGACGAGCACCACGCCTTCCGCGACATGGTGCGCTCCTTCATCGAGAAGGAGGCCGCGCCCCACCACGAGCAGTGGGAGAAGGACGGGATCGTCTCGCGTGAGGTGTGGCTGGCGGCCGGCCGCGCGGGCCTGCTCGGGATCGACATGCCGGAGGAGTACGGGGGCGGCGGCAACTCCGACTACCGCTACTACGTGATCCTCAACGAGGAGCTGGCGAAGGCCGGCATCCACGGCCCCGGTTTCGCCGTCCACAACGACATCAACGGCGGCTACCTGCGCCAGCTCTGCACCGAGGAGCAGAAGCGGCGCTGGCTCCCCGGCTACTGCTCCGGCGAGATCATCACCGCGATCGCGATGACCGAGCCCGCGGCGGGCTCCGACCTGCAGGGCATCAAGACCACCGCGGTCAAGGACGGCGACGACTACGTCCTGAACGGCTCGAAGACGTTCATCTCCAACGGCATCCTCGCCGACCTCGTCATCGTCGTCGCGAAGACCGACCCGTCCGCCGGCGCGAAGGGCGTCAGCCTCCTCGTCGTCGAGCGCGGCATGGAGGGCTTCGAACGCGGCCGCAACCTCGACAAGGTCGGCATGCACGCCCAGGACACCGCCGAGCTGTTCTTCGACAACGTCCGCGTCCCGAAGGCGAACCTCCTCGGCGAGGAGGGCATGGGCTTCATCTACCTGATGACGAACCTCGCCCGCGAGCGCCTGTCCATCGGCGCCACCGCGATGGCCGCCGCCGAGGACGCGTTCGAGCGGACCCTCGACTACTGCAAGACCCGCGAGGCGTTCGGCCGCCCCATCGGCAAGTTCCAGCACAACCGCTTCACGCTCGCGGAGATGAAGACGGAGCTGACCGTCGCGCGCTCCTTCACCGACGAGTGCATCGTCAAGGAGAGCGAGGGCGAGCTCACCCCCGACGAGGCCGCCATGCTCAAGTGGTGGAACACCGAGCTGCTCAAGCGGGTCGTCGACCGCTGCGTCCAGCTCCACGGCGGCTACGGCTACATGACCGAGTACCCGATCGCCAAGGCGTACCAGGACGTCCGCATCCAGACGATCTTCGGCGGCACCACGGAGATCATGAAGGAGATCATCGGCCGCGGCCTCGGCGTCTGAGCCGCGGTCCCTCCGGCCGGGCCGAACGGCACCGGCCGGGGGGACGAAAGCCCCTACCTCCCCGCCGCCGCCCCGTCGACGATCAAGGGCACGGCGCGCCCGTGACGGGGCGGGCGCGCGGCACGGAGGACGGGCGCACATGACGGACTACCCCTACGCCGACCGGTTCGAGGTCCACGAGCGGCTCCCCGAGGAGGGGCGGCCCCAGGAGGAGATCCTCGCCGAGCTGCGCGAGATGGCGGCCGCGGAGGACGCCTTCTGGGAGACCGGCAAGGCGTCCGGGACGGTCTACTGCGGCGACCACCGGCACTACGCCTTCATGACCGAGGCGTACGGGCTGTTCGGGCACGCGAACGTCCTGCAGCGGGACATGTTCCCCAGCGCGACGAAGTTCGAGGGCGAGATCCTCGCCATGGCCCTCGACCTCATGCACGCCGGCGCCGTCACCGGCACGACCCCGGCCGGGATCGTCACGACCGGCGGCACCGGCAGCATCCTGCACGCGATGCTCGCCTACCGGGACGCCGCCGGCCGGGAACGCCCCAACATCGTGAAGCCGGAGACGGCGCACCCCGCGTTCGACAAGGCGGGCCACCTGTTCGGCATCGAGGTGCGGCAGGCGCCGGTCGACCCGAACACGACGCTGGTCGACACCGGCGCCGTCGCCGACCTCATCGACGCGGACACGGTCGCGCTGATCGGCTCGGCCGGCAACTACGGCTACGGGACGATCGACCCCGTCGCGGAGCTGTCCGAACTGGCCCTGTCGTGCGGCATCGGCCTCCACGTGGACGCCTGCCTCGGCGGGTTCATCCTCCCGTTCGGCGAGGAGCTGGGCCTGGACGTCCCCGTGTTCGACTTCCGGCTGCCGGGCGTCACCAGCATCTCCGCCGACACCCACAAGTACGGGTACGGGCTGAAGGGCACCTCTACGCTGCTGTTCCGCGACAGCGCGCTGCGCAACGCGCTGTACTTCCTCAACACCGGGTGGAGCGGCGGCAAGTACCTGTCGCCGGGCATCGAGGGCTCCCGGTCGGGCGGGCTGCTCGCCGCCACCTGGGCCGGGATGGTCCGGCTCGGACGCGCCGGATACCGGCGCCACGCCGCGCAGATCTTCGAGACGGCCCACCGGATGATCGGCGCGGTGCGGTCGCATCCGGAGCTGCGGGTGCTGGGCGAGCCGACGTTCCTGTTCAGCTTCACCTCCGACGAGTTCGACGTCTACCACGTGTACGACTTCATGGCGGGACGCGGCTGGCGGCTGAACGGGCAGCAGTACCCGAACGCCGTCCACATGGCGGTGACCCGGCCGCAGACCCGGCCGGGCGTCGCCGAGGCGTTCGCGGCGGACCTCGCCGACGCCGTCCCGTACGCCGCGGAACGGCACGCGGCGGGGGAGGCGCCGATGTCGGGCGCGGTGTACGGGGGCGTGCCGGGCGGGCTCACCGACGAGGCCGACGACTTCATCCGCCAGGTCATGGCCGGGATGCTCGACACCCAGCAGTCCCTGCCGCCCGCCGCCCGCTGACCGGCCGGAGCCCCCGACCATGGCCGCGCCGCAGGAGCGCTACGTCCTCACCGTCGACCTCGGCTCCACCGGGCTGAAGGTCGGCCTGGTCTCCCTCACCGGGGAGATCGCCCGCTGCGAGTTCGCCCTCGTCACCACGTCCCGGCCGGGCGGCGGCGCGTCCACGCAGGACGCGGAGGAGTGGTGGCGGCTCGTCGGCGCCGCCTCCCGGCGGGTCACCGGATCGGTCCGCCCCGAGCAGCTCGTCGCCGCGTCGTGCACCGGTCAGTGGGCCAGCACCGTCCCGGTGGACGCCGCCGGGCGCCCCGTCGGCGACTGCCTGCTGTACGACGACACGCGCGGCGCGCCCTACTCCCGCGCCCTGATCGCGGGGCCGGTCGCCGGGTTCGCGCCGCGCAACGCGCTCGCCTGGGTGCGCAGGACGGGCGGCGCGCCGTCGCCCTCCGGCGCCGACCCGATCGGGCACCTGCTGTTCCTGCGGCACGGGATGCCGGACGTGCACGCGGCGGCGCGCTGGTTCCTCGAACCGGTCGACTACCTGACGATGCGGATGACCGGGGTCGCCGCCGCCACGCACGCCTCGATGACGGCGGCGTGGCTGACCGACAACCGCCGCCCGGACGTCCTCGCCTACGACGCCGGCCTCGTCCGGCGCGCCGGGATCGACGCCGCGAAGCTGCCGCCGCTGGTCCCGGCCGGGTCGGTGGTGGGCGGCGTCTCCGCCCGCGCCGCCGGCGAGCTGGGGGTGCCGGCGGGGCTGCCGGTGGTCACCGGCCTGCCCGACCTGCACGCCGCGGTGTGCGGCACGGGGCCGCTGGACGACTTCCGCGCGCACCTGGCGATCAGCACCACGTCCTGGATCGGGCTGTCGGTGCCGTTCAAGAAGACCGACGTCCTGCGGTCGATCGCCAGCGTGCCGGGCCTGCGGGACGGCTCCTACATCGTCGCGAACAACCACGAGACCGGCGGCCGGTGCCTGCAATGGCTGCACGAGGCCGTGCTGGGCGCGCCCGCCACCGGCGACTCCGACTACGCGCGGCTGGCCGCCCGCGCCGCCGCCGCGCCGCCCGGCAGCAACGGCGTGATCTTCACCCCCTGGCTCGACGGCGAGCGGTCCCCGGTGGACGACCGCGACGCCCGCGCCGGCTTCCACGGCCTGTCCCTCACCACGACGCAGGACGACCTCGTCCGCGCCGTGATGGAGGGCGTCGCCTACAACAACCGGTGGCTGCACGAGGCGGTCGAGCGGTTCGCCGGCCGCCGCCTCGACCCGGTCAGGCTCATCGGCGGCGGCGCCCGCTCGGACCTGTGGTGCCGGATCCACGCGGACGTGCTCGGCCGCACCGTCGAGCGGGTCGCCGACCCGATCAACGCGACGCTGCGCGGCCAGGCCGTCTTCGCCGCGCTGTCGCTCGGCGCCGTCCGCCCCGAGGACGTCCGGATCCGCGTGGACGGCGTCTTCCGCCCCGACGCCGCGGCCGGGGCGGAGTACGCGCGCCTCTACCGGGAGTTCCCCGGCCTGTACCGCAGGCAGCGGCGCATGTTCCGCCGCCTCGCGCGCGGCCGCGCGCCCGTCAGCCGAGCGGCGGCACGACAGCCTCGATGAGGTGCGGGCCCGGCTCGGCGAGCGCCTTGCCGAACTGGGCCGCGAACTCCTCGGCCGTGGTCGCGCGCGACGCCGGGACGCCCATCCCGGACGCCAGCGCGACGAAGTCGAGGGCCGGGCGCGACAGGTCGACCATGTCCCGCGCGACCGTTCCCTGCTCGGGCGGCGCCGGGACGGCGCCGACCCGCGTCGTCTCCATCGACAGGATCGCGTAGGAGCCGTTGTTGAACACGACGGTGGTGACGTCGAGCCCTTCCCGGGCCTGCGTCCACAGCGCGGAGATCGTGTACATGGCGCTGCCGTCCGCCTCCAGGCAGACGACCGGGCGGTCCGGGCAGGCGATCGCCGCGCCGGTCGCGACCGGCAGGCCCTGGCCGATCGCGCCGCCGGTCAGCGACAGCCAGTCGTGCGGCGGCGCGCCGGCGGTGGCGCCGGGCAGCCACAGCCCGGACGTGTTCGCCTCGTCCGACACGATCGCGCCCTCGGGCAGCAGCGCGCCGATGACGGCGGCGGCGCTCTCCCCGGTGAGCGCCCCGGACGGGACGTCCGGCCGCGCCGCCACCTGCAGCGGCGGGGCCGCCTCCTTGGCGACCGCGTCGGCGAGCCGGGCCAGCGCACCGGTCGCGTCCGCGCCGAGGTCGTGCACCTGGCAGCCGTCCGGGACGAGGTCGCCGGGGAGGCCGGGGTAGGCGAAGAACGTCACCGGGCGGCGCGCGCCCGCCAGGATGATGTGCCGGGCGCCGTCCAGCTGCGCCGACGCCATCTCGCCCAGGTACGCGAGCCGCTCGACCGCCGGGACTCCGGCGCCGCGCTCCAGCCGGGCCGGGAACGTCTCGCACAGCAGCCGCGCGCCGGTCGCCGCCGCGATCCGCCCGGCGGCCTCCAGCCCCTCGCGCCGGGTCGCGTCCCCGCCGACCAGCACGACGCACGGCTCACCGCCGGTCAGCGCGGCGGCGGCCGGCTCCAGCGCGCCGTCGGCGGCCGGCTCGGGCGGGGGAGCGGGCAGCGCCGCCGCGACTTCGCCGCCGTCCGACCAGGCGGCGTCGGACGGCACGATCAGCGTGGCGACGCCTCCGGCGAGGGCCGCCGTGACGGCCTCCGCCGCGGCGGGGCCGGCGTCCGCCGCGGTCTCCGGCCGCCGCATCCACGCCGACACCGTCCCGGCCACCGCCGCGATGTCGGACTGCAGCGGCGCGTCGAACCGCCGGTGGCCGGTGGCGTGGTCGCCGATCACCGTGATCACCGGGGTGCGCCCGCGCCGCGCGTTGTGCAGGTTGGCGAGCCCGTTCCCGAGCCCCGGCCCGAGGTGCAGCAGGACGGCCGCGGGCTTGGGCGCCATCCGCCCGTACCCGTCGGCCGCGCCGGTCGCGACCCCCTCGAACAGGCACAGCACGCCCCTCGCGCGCGGCTCGTCGTCCAGCGCCGCCACCAGGTGCAGCTCGGACGTGCCCGGATTCGCGAACCACACCCCGACGCCGGCGTCCGCCAGCGTGCGCACCATGGCCTGCGCGCCGTTCATCCGCATCTCCTCGTCTCAGCCGAACAGAACGCCCGGATTGAGTATCCCGTCCGGGTCGAAGGATCTCTTGATCCGCCGCATCAGCTCCACTTTCGCCGGATCCTCCAGGGCGAGAAAGTGGCGGATCTTCTCCCGCCCGATGCCGTGCTCCCCGCTGATCGTCCCACCCAGCTCGACGGCGGCGGCGAGGAGCTCGTCCATCAGCTCGGCCAGCGCGCCGGCGTCCGGCTGGAACACCGACAGGTGCACGTTGCCGTCGCCGGCGTGGCCGCAGCCGCCGATCAGCGCGCCGTGCCGGCCGGCGATCTCCGGGACGGCGGCGAAGAAGCGGGACAGCGCGGTGCGCGGCACGACGGCGTCCACGATCGCGTTCGCGCCGGAGGCCCGCGCCGCCCAGAACGCGCCCTCCCGGGCCGTGATCAGCTTCCGCAGGGGGTCGCCCTGCAGGACGTACACGTCGGCGGCGCCCAGGTCGGCCAGCTGCTCGCCGAGCACCTGGACGTCCTCGTCCAGCCTGTCCGCCGAGCGGTTCTCCAGCACGACGAGCAGGTAGGCGCCGGCGGCGTCGCGGACCTCCTGCGGCACGCCGAGGTCGAGCCCGGCGTTCTGCGTGATGGCCGCCATGGCGAGGACGTCCACGTACTCCAGCACGAGCGGGTCGAGGCCGCCGCCCGTCAGCCGGGGCACGGCCGCCGTCACCGCGTCCGTGCCGGGGAACGGCGCCAGCACCCCCGCGGTGTGCGGGAGCCGGGGTCGCAGCCGCAGCGTCACCTCCGTGACCAGCGCGAGCGTGCCCTCCGACCCCACGATGAGCTGCGTCAGGTCGTAGCCGGTGGACGTCTTCACATACCGGCCGCCCGTCCGGATCACCTCCCCGGTCGGGAGCACCGCCTCCAGCCCGAGCACGTGGTGGCGGGTCACGCCCTCCTTCACCGCGTGCATGCCGCCCGCGTTCGTCGCGACCGTCCCGCCGATGCTCGCGCCGCCCTCGCCGGGGAAGACCGGGTAGACGAGCCCCTTCGCGGCGGTCGCCTGGTCGAGTTCCGCGAGCGTGACGCCCGGCTGCACCACCGCCACCTGGCCGTCCGCGTCGATCTCCAGGATCCGGTTCATCCGCTCGAACGACACGACGAGCCCGCCGGGACGCGGCACCGCCGCGCCGGACAGGCCCGTCCCCGACCCGCGCGCCGTCACCGGCGTCCCGTGCTCGGCGGCGACCCGCAGCACCGCCGCGACCTGCCCGGCGTCGGCGGGCCGCACCACCGCGTCCGGCCGCACCCCGGCGACGCCGAGCGACTCGTCGCCCGCGTAGTCCGGGGGGACCGCGTCGCCCGACAGCACGTGCTCCCCGCCGACGATCTCCGCCAGCGCCGTCCGGACATCCGCCATGGCTTCCCCTCCCAGGTGCCCCGTCCGGCAAGTCTGGTGCCGCCGCCCACCGGCGGCGGCGTGACCTCCGGCCCCAGTCCTCGGGACGAAGGTCCCGGCGCTCACCTCGCGGAAACCCGGCGGCTGCCAGGTTGGCGGCGTGAACGCACCTGAGGACAAGGTCGTACGGCTCGGCTCCGTACGCAAGACATTCGGCGACGTCACCGCGCTGGACGGGGTGAGCCTGGAGATCCGCGCGGGGGAGGCCGTCGCGGTGATGGGCCCCTCCGGCAGCGGGAAGTCGACGCTGCTCAACATGGTCGCCGGCCTGGACCGCCCGGCGTCCGGGACGGTCGAGGTGGACGGCGAGGACGTGACCGCCATGGGCGAGGCGGCGCTGGCCCGGTTCCGGCGCCGCCGTATCGGCATGGTCTTCCAGTTAGTTAACCTGCTCGACGATCTGCCCGCGCTGGAGAACGTGGCGCTGGCCGGTCGGCTGGCCGGCCTCCCCGCGCGGAAGGCGCGGGCGCTGGAGCTGCTGGACGGGCTCGGCGTCGCCGCCCGCCGCGACGCCTACCCGGCGGTGCTGAGCGGCGGCGAGCGGCAGCGGGTCGGGGTGGCGCGGGCGCTGATGAACCGCCCCGCGCTGCTGCTCGCCGTCGTAGGCGACGTCCGCCGCCATCGCCCGCTTCCGCAGCCCTTCGGCCACCAGATCGGCGAGGAACCGCTCGTCCTCGGCCACGAGTATCCGCATCGTCCCATTGCCGCAGACCCGCGATAAGGCGGCGGTCAACGCCCCTCCGCCAGCGAGACGAGGAGGCCGTTGAGCCGGGAGACGAACGCGCCGGGCTCCTCGATCCGGGCGCCGCTGGTGAGCACCGCCTGGTCGAACAGGACGTGCGCCCAGTCGCCGAGGCGCGGGTCGTCCTGCCGGCCGTTGAGCCGCTCGACCAGCGGATGGCGCGGGTTGATCTCCAGGACCGGCTGGTTCGGCAGCCCCGAGCCCCGCATGCGCTGCGCGAGGGAGAACTCGGTCTCCGCCTCGTTCGCGACGATGCAGGCGGGCGACGTGGTGAGGCGGCTGGTCACGCGCACGTCGAACGCCCGGCCGTCCAGGTGCTCCTTGAGCTTGCCGACGAGGTCGGCGTAGTCGGCGTCGGCCTGCTCGGCGGCCTCCTTGTCGGCCGCGTCCTCCATGTCGCCGAAGTCGGGCGCGCCCTGGGCGACCGACTGGAGCCGCTTGTCCTCGAACCGCGGCAGTGCGGTCACGACGAAGTTGTCAACGGCGTCGTCCAGCAGGAGGACCTCGATGTCCTTCTCGCGGAACGCCTCCAGGTGCGGGCTGGACGCGGCGTCCGACAGGCCGGGCGCGAGCAGGTAGTAGATCTTGTCCTGCCCCTCCTTCATGCGGGACACGTAGTCGCTGAGCGAGACGTCGTCGTGCTTGGTGGAGGTGAACCGCAGGAGCCGCGCGATGTCGTCCCGGTGGGCGGGGTCGTCCGGGATGCCCTCCTTCAGGGTGGCGCCGAACTCCTTCCAGAAGGTCGCGTACTTCTCGGGCTCGCCCTCGGCCATGTCCTTGAGCAGCTTGAGGACCCGCTTGATCGCGCTCGACCGGATGTGCTCCATGGCCTGGCCGCCCTGCAGGATCTCGCGGGAGACGTTCAGCGGCAGGTCGGCGGAGTCGATGATCCCGCGGACGAACCGCAGGTAGCGGGGCATCAGCCGGTCGGTGTCCTCCAGGACGAAGACGCGCTGCACGTGGAGCCGCACGCCCTGCAGCGACTGCGGCAGCCACAGGTCGAACGGCGCCTGCGACGGGACGAACAGCAGCAGCGTGTACTCGTACCGCCCCTCCACCTTCGCGTGGACGTAGGCGAGCGGGTCGGAGAAGTCGTTGGTGAGCTGCCGGTAGAAGTCCTTGTAGTCCTGCTCCTTCAGCTCGCTCTTCGGACGCGCCCACAGGGCCGTGGCCTGGTTGACCGGGGTCTCGTCGCCGCCCAGCAGGATCGGCCGCCCGATGTGGTCGGAGTACCGCTTGATGACCGTCCGCAGCCGGTACTCGTTCAGGAACTCGTCCTCGCCGTCACGCAGATGCAGGACGATCGTCGTCCCGCGCTCCTCGCGCTCGACGGTCTCCACCGTGTACTCGCCCTTGCCCTCGGACGTCCAGCGCACGCCCTGGTCCGCCGGCAGCCCCGCGCGCCGCGTCGTCAGCGTCACCCGGTCGGCGACGATGAACGCGGAGTAGAAACCGACGCCGAACTGCCCGATCAGCGCCGTGTCGCCGCGCTTGTCGCCGCTCATCGCGCGCAGGAACTCGGCGGTGCCCGACCGGGCGATCGTGCCGATGTTCTCGATCACCTCCGCCCGGCTCATGCCGATGCCGTTGTCGGCGATGGTGATCGTGCGGGCGTCCTTGTCGAAATCGACCCGGATCCGCGGCTCGTCGTCCGGCTCCTTCCCGGTCGACTCCGGCTCGGCGAAGCGCTCGATCCGGAACCGGTCGATCGCATCGGACGAATTGGAGATCAGCTCGCGCAGGAATATCTCCTTGTTGCTGTAGAGCGAATTGGCCATGAGATCGAGGATCTGGGCCGCTTCGGCCTGAAAGCTGAAGGTCTCCTCCGCCGGCAGAGTCACCGTGCCCCTCCTGGTCATACCGTTCGGACGACCCATCAGAATAGCGCCCCGGCCATTCACCCCGCCCCGATCGTCACCACTTGTAGTCGAGGAACTTGCCGTCGAAGGTGACGACGACTCGGTCGCCTTCGGGGTCCTCGCGGCGGGAGAGGTCGACGCGGAAGTTGATCGCGCTCATGATGCCGTCGCCGAACTCCTCGTGGATCAGCTCTTTGAGGGCCGGCCCGTAAACGGAGAGCGCTTCGACGAACCGGTAGATCGTGGGGTCGCTCATCACCGCCGGGTCGGTTCCGCGGACCGGCTGGAGCATCAGGCTCTCCGCGACCGCGTCGTCCAGTTCGAGGAGGCGGCAGACCGCCCGCGCCTGCTCCTCGCTCAGCGGATGCCGGCCGAGCAGCGCCGCGGTCGCCCACACGACCGGCGCGCCGATCTCGTCGGCGATCCGCGCCCAGGACAGGCCGCGCCTCGTTTTCGCGGCGGTCACCAGTGCGGCGGCCTCGGGCTTGCTCATGATGGGTTTCACGTCGGGCTCCTTCAGCTAGGCGGACGCCACAAGCCTTACCGGCAGGACGGCCCCGGCGGGCGCCCGACATCAACTCTTCACGGCGGCTATACATGCGCCTGGCCGCCGCGTCCGGTGTGTTACGCCCGTGTGACGTCGTGATGACGCGGCCGCGCGCCACCGGGTGAGCCGTCCGTGACAGGGAGCTTCCCCCTCTGTCACGGGCGGGTAATCCGCGCTGCCCACACTTGGCCGGACAGCCGATCACCGCGTTTCCGCGAAGGAGTCATCGCATGTCCTACGTGTCACCGCCGGAACTCGTCCGCAAGATGGTCGACGCCGGTCAGGCCAAGGTCCTCATGTCGGCCCGCGACACCGTGATCCGCGCCTACATGGCCGGTGCGATCCTGGCGCTTGCGGCCGCGTTCGCCGTCACGGTCTCGGTGCAGACGGGCCAGCCGATCGTCGGGGCGCTGCTCTTCCCGGTCGGGTTCTGCCTGCTCTACCTGATGGGGTTCGATCTCCTGACCGGGGTCTTCACCCTCGTCCCGCTGGCGCTGCTCGACCGGCGGCCGGGCGTGGGGTGGCGCTCGGTGCTGCGCAACTGGGGGCTGGTCTTCGCCGGCAACTTCGCCGGCGCCCTCACGGTCGCCCTCATGATGGCGACGATCCTCACCTACGCCTTCACCGTCGACCCGAACGACGTCGGCGAGAAGATCGGCTCGATCGGCGCGTCCCGGACGGTCGGGTACGCCGACCACGGCGCCGCCGGGATGCTGACGCTCTTCATCCGCGGCGTGCTCTGCAACTGGATGGTCTCCACGGGCGTCGTCGCGGCGATGATGTCGAAGTCCGTCTCCGGCAAGGTGATCGCGATGTGGATGCCCATCCTCGTCTTCTTCTACATGGGCTTCGAGCACTCGGTGGTGAACATGTTCCTGTTCCCGTCCGGGCTGATGCTCGGCGGTGACTTCTCGATCGCGGACTACTTCCTCTGGAACGAGATCCCCACGGTGATCGGCAACCTTGTCGGCGGTCCGCTGTTCGTCGGGCTCACGCTGTACGCCACCCACGCCCGCACCAGCGCGGCGCCCAAGGAGGAGACCGCGGACCCGGCCGGAGCGCCCGTCCGCGCCCTGGAACGATAAAGTCTCACCCGGTCCCACACGACGCCGATGGGTGGACGAATGAGAATCGTCGTCGACGACCTGTCCGGACCGCAGATCGCGGAGTTCCTGGCGGAGCACATCCGCCAGATGCGGTCCATCACGCCGCTGGAGAGCAAGCACGCTCTCGACCTCGACGACCTCCGCAAGCCCGACGTGACGTTCTGGTCGGTGCTGGACGACGGAGCCGTCGTGGGCTGCGGCGCCCTGAAAAGGCTCGACCCCTCCCACGCCGAGCTGAAGTCGATGCGCACGGCCCCGGCCCGCAAACGCAGCGGCATCGCCTCCAGGCTCCTGGACCACATCATCACCGAGGCCAGGCGCATGGACTTCACGCGCCTCAGCCTGGAAACCGGCTCCGACGACTTCTTCCTCCCGGCCCGCAACCTCTATAAGAAGTTCGGCTTCACCTACTGCGCCCCCTTCGCCGACTACCGCCCAGACCCCCACAGCGTCTACATGACCAAACACCTCACCCCCGACGCCTGAAGTCAGACGAAGGCGGCGGTGCCCGTGTATCCGGCTCGGCGTGCGGGGCCGGCGGTTTCGTACTCGAGGAGCAGCAGGCCGTTCTTCGTCGCCTCATGCCGGACGAGGCGGAGGCCGGACGGGGCTCCCTGGCCGTTCAGCAGGCGTCGCCCGGTCCTGAGCACCGTGGGCGCGACGACGAGCCGGAGCGCGTCGACCAGCCCCGCGCCCAGAAGGGCGTCGCCCAGCCGGGCGCTGCCGTGAACCTGCAGCTCCCGTCCCGGCCGCGCCTTGAGCTCGGCGACCGCCTCGACTCCCTTGAGCACCGTCGCCGGCTGCCACGTCCCCTCGCGGAGCGTGTTCGACACGACGTACTTCGGCAGCGTGTTCATCCGCTCGGCGAACGGGTCGGCCGGGTCGGTGACCCGCGGCCAGTCCCGCGCGAACGCCTCGTAGGTGCGCCGCCCCAGCAGCAGCCCGCCGGCGAGGTCGAGCCAGTCGGAGGCGCGCTGGACGAACGTGCCGTCCATGTGCGGGACGAGCCATCCGCCATGGGCGAACCCGTCGCTGGTGTCCTCGTCCGGTGACCCGGGCCCCTGGCTGACCCCGTCGAGTGTGACGAACTGCGTGATGGTGACCTTCATGGCGCCGTTCCTTCCACGAGTTCGGCGAGTTGCCCTGTGACCGTCCCCCACCCGTCGGCGAAGCCGAGCTTGTCGTGCCGCGCGCGGGCGTCCGGGTCGCCGTGCCGGACGAGCATCCGGTACGCCGTCCCGTCGGGGTGGTCGTCCAGCGTGATCGTCGCCGTCATCGCGACCGGGGCGGGCCGCGCGGGACGCCACGTGCTGTCGATCGCGTTGGTGAACACGATCCGCCGCTGCTCCTCGACGTCGAGGAAGCAGGCGTCGAGGTGGGGCGCGAACGGGCCGCCGTCGCTCAACCGCGTGACGAACGCCCCGCCCGGCCTCAGCTCGAACCGCTCCACCCTGCACCGGCTGGGAGCCGGCACCCACCACTGCTCGAGCCGGGCGGGATCGGCCCACGCGCTCCACACCACCGCGCGCGGTGCGCGGATGACCCGCTCCAGCGCGAGGTCGAGGTCGGGGTTCATCGCTCCTCCAAACCGGTGACGAACCGTTCGAGGCGGTCGGTGCGCTCCTCCCAGATGCGCCGCTGCTCCGCGAGCCACTCGTCCAGCAGGACGAGCCGCTCCCGGTTGAGCGTGCACGTGCGCACCCGCCCCGCCTTGGCCGTGCGGATCAGCCCGTTCGCTTCGAGCGTCCGCACATGCTTCATGAACGAGGGCAGCGTCATGGGGAACTCGCGCGCGAGGTCCCCGACGCTCGCGGGCCCGGCCCCGAGCCGCCGCACCACCGCCCGCCGCGTCGGATCGGCGAGCGCGACGAACACCCCGTCCAACTCCGCCGAATACTGTGCCATGCGGCTAAGTATTGCCCGCCGATGATAGTTAGCGCAAGGGCTAAGTGTTGCCGCTCCGGGCGAGGTTCACACGCGCTCAGGCTGGACACCTACATCGAGGACGCCGAGCGCGACGGCGACGTCGAGCTGGCCGACTTCTTCCGGCGCGCCCAGGGCGAGAGCCGCAAGGGGGCCGAGCAGGGCAAGTATCTGCTCAAGCAGAGGCTCTGACCCGGGGAGGCGGCCCGCCCCGGCGACCACCGCCCGGTCAGGGGGTGGCGCAGGTTATGCAGGTGCGGGTCGCCGGGCGGGCGGCCAGGCGTTCCGCGCCGATCGGGCCGCCGCATTGCTCGCAGGTGCCGTAGGCGCCTTCGCGGAGGCGGCGCAGCGCGTCGTCGATGTCGGCGAGACGCGCGCGGGCGCGGCTCAGGGACGCCTCGATCCGGGCGCGCTCGAAGGCGATCGTGGCGCCCTCCGGGTCGTGCTCGTCGTCCACCCCGGTCTGCGACGACGCCTCGACGACGCCGTCCCAGTCGCCGATCAGCGACGCGATGAGTTTCAGCGTGCCGGCGCGGTCGGCGAGCAGGCGTTCTTCCCCCGGGCTCATCTCGCATGCAACGTCTGCCGCGCGGCACTCCATTCCGGTGACGGCCGGCCATGGACGTCGCGCTGCCGCCGGTCAGCCTTCGCGGCGGACCTCCTGGATGTTCCAGCCGTTGCCGTCCGGGTCCTTGAAGAAGACGAAGCGGCCCCAGGGGAAGTCGTGGACGTCGCTGACCTCTACGCCGCGGGAGGCCAGGTCGGCGCGGGCCGCCTCCGCGTCGGCGACGACCAGTTGCAGGCCCTGGACGGCGCCCGGCGCCATCTCCGCGCCGAGGCCCGAGCCGATGGCGATCGAGCAGGGCGAGCCCGGCGGGGTGAGCTGGACGAACCGGACCTCGTCGCTCACCCGGTGGTCGTGGTCGGCGTTGAAGCCCGCCTTCTCGGTGTAGAACGCCTTGGCGCGATCGATGTCGGAGACGGGTACCGTGACCAGTTCCAGTCTGTAATCCATGGCGTTTCTCCTCGGTGTGCCGGTCTTCACAGTCTCATTGAGGCGGGTTTCCTGAGGGCATGCGGCGCGTCCGGGCCAGGTCACTTTTTGGGGTGGGATCTACGTCGGGCCTGTCCAGAAACGGCTGGTGGCTCCACATAGAGGGCGTCTGGCGGGGGAGTAGTGCCGTGTGACAGCGGTCGTTACGGGTGCACACCGTGGTCGCGCAGGGGGCCGATGGTCAGCGCGGCGGCACGGCAGCGGGTCACGACCTCGGGGAGGGCGCCGAGGGCCGACTTCCAGGCGCCGGGTGCCGCGGTGACGTCGCTGTCGTGCAGGAGGAGCGTCGCGCCGCCTTCCAGGTCCGGCGCGAGGGTCCGCAGGACGGATTCCGGGGTGGACGCCGCCGTCCAGTCCCTGCCCCAGGCTGTCCACAGGACGGGATGCAGGCCGTTGCGCCGGGCCGCCAGCAGCGCCTCGGTGCTCAGGGCGCCGTACGGGGGCCGGTACCAGGACGGGCGCACGCCGCACACGTCCTCGATGAGGTGCACGGTGTCCCGGATCTCCGCGGCGGCCCGGCCGGGGCGGGTCGTGAGGGTGTTGTCGTGGTGCCAGCCGTGCACGGCGATCTCGTGGCCTCCGGCGACGATGCGGCGGCCGAGCGAAGGGGCACGGCTGAGCATCGCGCCGAGGATGAAGAACGTCGCGTGGCAGCCGAGGCGGGCCAGTTCGTCCAGGAAGAGGGGCGTGGAGCGGGGGTCGGGGCCGTCGTCGAGGGTGAGCGCCACGTGGCGGGGGCCGCCGCGGCCGGCGAGGCGGGGGGTCAGGCGGCGGACCGGGGCGAGCCACGTCGCCGCGGGCAGCGCATGCGCCAGGACGGCGGCGGTCAGGGCGGCGGGCACGCGGCGGGACATGAAGACAGTTTCACCGGGGGGAGCTCAATCAATGGGCAAACGACTCTTAATTCTGACGGCGGGCATGGGGGCCGGGCATGACGCGGTCGCCGCGGAGCTGGCCCGCAGGATGGAGATCCAGAAAGTGGAGACGTCCGTTTTGGACGTTCTCGACCTGGTTCCGCTGAAGCTGGGGCGCGGGCTGCGGCGCATGTACTCGGGGATGGTCCGGTCCGCGCCGTGGCTGTACGAGGGGATCTACCGGGCGTTCTTCGTGCCGCACCGCCCGCTGCCGGCGTCGCCGCTGACGGCGCTGATCGCGCGGCGGCTGGACGCCCGCATCCGGGAGCTGCCGCCTGACGCGGTCGTGTCGACGTTCCACGTGGCCGCGCAGGCGGCCGGGCGGCTCCGGGACTCGGGGCGGCTCACCGTGCCGTCGCTGGTGCTGGTGACCGACTTCGCCGTCCACCGGATGTGGCTGCACGCGGGCAACGACCGCTACCTGTGCCCGGACGAGCGGTCGGCGCGGACGGTCATGGAGCGGACGGGGCGCCCGGCGGGCGGGCACGCGCCCGTGGTGCGCCCCGAGTTCCGCCGGAAGCGCGCCGCGGGCGACCGGCTCCGCGAGGCGGCGGGCGCGCGGCCGGACGACAAGGTCGTGCTGATCTCGGCGGGCTCCTGGGGCGTCGGCCGGGTCGTGGAGACCGCGCAGGGCGTCGCGGCGTCCGGCCGGTACGTGCCGGTGGTGCTGTGCGGCCGGAACGAGCGGCTCCGCGAGCGCGTCTACGGGCCGGCGCTGGGCTGGCGGGACGACATGGCCGAGCTGATGGCGGGCGCCTACGCGCTGATCGACAACGCGGCGGGGCTGACCTGCCGGGAGGCGTTCGCGTGCGGGCTGCCGGTGATCTCCTACCGGCCGATCCCCGGGCACGGCCGGGACGGCGCCGCGGAGATGGCCCGCGCCGGCCTGAGCAGCTACGCCAGGACGCCGGGCGAGCTGGTGGAGGCCCTCGACCGGCTGAAGGACGAGGCGGTGCGGGAGGCGGGGGCCCGCAGGGCGGGCGCGCTGTTCGACGCCGTCCCCGCCGAGCGGGTCATCCGGTCGGCGCTCGGCTGACGTCGTGCTCCTCGTGCAGCAGCGGGGACCGGGCGATGCCGATGCTGCCGAGGAGTATCAGCGCCAGGCCCGCGGCCTCCACGACCGTCCACGGCCCGCCGCGGACGTCCTCGCCGAACAGGTAGACGCCGAGGATGATGCTGGCGACGGGGTCGGAGATGGTCAGCGCGGGCTGCACGGCGACGAGGCTGCCGCTCTGCAGCGCGTTCTGCAGCAGGAACAGGCTGGCGAGACCGGCCAGCGCCATGGCGTAGAGCTGCCAGGACGCCAGGACGGCGCCGATGCCGCGCTCGAAGTCGCGCGTGGCGGTGTTCATGTACGCGGCCGTCAGCGCGAACCCGATCGACGTGGTGACGCCCAGCAGGACGGCGCGGACCGGCCCGCGGATCATCCACGCCAGCGCGCTGAGCCCGGCGACGCAGCCGACCGTGGCGGCTGTCGCGATCGCCCATGCGGCGGTGGTCGGCCGGTGGTAGCTCTCGTCGGGCGACAGCGCGAACAGCAGGGCGGCCAGCCCGGCGCTGAGCAGGACGACGGCGGTCCACGGCACCCGGGCCAGCCCGCGCGGCGGCAGCCACGCGATGAGGATCATGGTGAAGGGCAGCTCGACCGCCAGCAGCGGCTGGACGAGCGACAGCCCCGCGATGGACAGCGCCGTCGCCTGCAGCACGAACGCGGCGATGAGCGCGCCGATGCCGCCGATCCACATCGGGCTGCGCAGCAGGTCCAGGATGAGCGCGGGCTTGAAGGCGTCCGACTCGGGCGCCGCCTTGGCCGCCCGCCGCTGCAGCACCGACGCCAGGGCGTTCGCGGCGCCGGCGAGCAGCGCGAGGACGATCGGGATCACCGGCACTCCACCCCGTCAGGCGGCACGGCCGCGCGTTCGCCGGGTTTGCCGAGGTACGGGGACCGGCCGAGGACGACGATGCCCGCGACCATCGCGGCGAGCCCGAGCGCCTCCAGGGCGAGGTCGGACACCTCCAGCCGCACCCGCTCCCCGAAGATCACGATGCTGAGCGCGATGCCGGTGAGCGGCTCGGCCGCGGTGGTGGCGGGCAGCGAGATCCGCAGCGGCGCCGCGTCGAACGCGCTCTGCGCGAACAGCAGCCCGAGCGCCCCGATGGCCACCAGGCCGTACGGCTGCCAGGTCACCAGGGCGCGGGTGAAGCCGTCGTCGGAGAGCAGCAGCACGCTGCGGGTCAGGGTGTCCTGGAGCCCGTACAGCAGCCCGGCGCCGCACGCCAGCAGCATCGCGCGGACGCGCAGGTCCCGGTGCAGGCCGCCGAACGCGCACAGGGCGACCAGGGCGATCACGGCCCCGCCCGCGAGCCAGCGCGGCGAGTGCGCGCCGGGCAGGGCGCCGCCGTGCGGCACCCCGATCGCGAGGAACAGCGCGACGCCGCAGGTCAGCAGCAGCGACCCCAGCCACTCGTTGCGGCCGAGCCGCTCCCGGTAGATCACGTGCGCGGCGAACAGCGCGAAGATGAGGTTGACCGTGAGCACCGGGGTGACCTCGGCGACGTCGGCGGTGTTCAGCGCGAACGCGAAGATGATCTGACCGGTGATCATCGAGGCGATCCCGGTCAGCCAGAGCCGGCTGCGCAGCAGGTCCAGCAGCAGCCGCGGATGCAGGATCTCCTCCAGCGGTTCCCGGAACGCGGCGTGCTGCTGCGCGACGAAGCCGAGCCCGATGAAGCCCGCGGCCGCCACCGCGACGGTCATACCGAGAATGCTCATCCGAATCCACGATCTCCCCCGACCGATCCGTCCGGACCCGCACCTACCCGGGGTCGCCGGACGCAACCGGGCGCCGCCTCCGGACGAGACCGGATCCGGCCTCCCTATTACACAAACCGACTGGACGGTATGTAATGCGAAGGTATTTAATGCAGGCGTCTGCCAGAGGGGCACCATGCGCATCCGAGCCCTCACCGCCCTTGCCGCGACCGTTCTCGCCGCGCTGGTCCCAGCGGGTCCGGCCGCGGCCAAGGGCACCCCCGACGACCAGCCGCTACCCGGTTACACGATCGACAACCCGCCGCTCGCGCCCGTCCAGGTGCACGGGGCGCCGTCGCGCGTCCTGCAGGGCGTCCACCGGCACGCGGCGTACGACATCGAGGTGCCGCCGCACTGGAACGGGAAGCTCGCGCTCTACGCGCACGGCTACGCCGGCCAGGGGACCGTGCTGACGGTCGGGCCGCCGCCGTTCGGGCTCCGGCAGCGGCTGCTCGACCAGGGGTACGCGTGGGCGGCGTCGTCGTACTACGACAACGGGTACGACGTCCGCGCCGGGGTGCTGAGCACGCGCGACCTCGCCGAACTGTTCGCCCGCAAGGTGGGGCGGCCCAAGCAGCGCGTCATCGTCGGCGTGTCGATGGGCGGGCACATCATCGGGCGCTCGCTGGAGCAGTTCCCCGGCTACTACGACGGCGCGCTGCCGATGTGCGGGGTGCTCGGCGACGACGAGCTGTTCGACTTCTTCCTCGACTACAACGTGGTGGCGCAGGACCTGGCCGGCGTCCGGGAGTACCCGGTGACGGACCAGTACGCCACCGTGACCGTCCCGAAGATCGAGGCGGCGCTCGGGCTGACCGCGCTGCGCCCCGGCGGGCCGGACACCGTGAACGCGCGCGGGAAGCAGTTCCGGTCGATCGTCATCAACCGGACGGGCGGGGCGCGCCCCGGGGCGGTGCAGTCGTTCGCGTTCTGGAAGGACTTCCCGTTCACGCTGGCCACGCCGCCCGTCCCCGGCGCGACGCTCGCGGAGGATCCGGGTCAGCTGTCGACGAACCTGTTCACCCGGTACCGGCCCGACAAGCCGGTGGACGTCAACAGGACCGTGCAGCGGGTGCGGGTCGCGAACCTGCCGGCGCGGCTGTCGAACCGGCTGTCGCAGGTGCCGCGCATCAACGGGCGCCCGCACGTGCCGGTGCTCAGCCTGCACGGGCTGGGGGACATGTTCGTCCCGTTCTCGATGGAGCAGATCTACGCCTCCGAGGTGGCGCGGCAGCACCGGTCGCGGCTGCTCGTCCAGCGGGCCATCCGGACGACGCAGCACTGCGAGTTCTCCGCGGCCGAGGCGGGGACGGCCTGGGACGACCTCGTGCGCTGGATCGACACGGGCAGGCGCCCGGCCGGTGACGTGACGACGAACCCGCGGATCGTGGCGGGCGCCGACTACGGGTGCCGGTTCAGCGATCCCGCCGCCTACGCGGCCGGGACGGGGACGCGGCGCCTCTTCGAGCCCTGCCCCGGGAAATGACGCGGAGAAGACGGACGCGGAGACGGCGCGGAGACGGCGCGGAGACGGCGCGGAGACGGCGCGGAGACGACCCCCCGGAGGTGACACCCGGAGGTGACCCGGAGTAAGTCCGGCCACACGCGCCCGTGGCCGGATCCCGTCGGCGCGCCCCTGCGGGCCGGAGCCGCTACAGGTCGGTGGCGATGATCTTCTCGATGTTGCGCTCGGCGAGCGCGGTGATGGTGACGAACGGGTTGACGCTGGTGTTGCCGGGGATCAGCGAGCCGTCGATGGCGTACAGGCCGGAGTAGCCGCGCAGCCGGCCGTAGTTGTCGGTGGCCCGGTCGAGGACGGCGCCGCCGAGCGGGTGGTAGGTGAGGTGGTCGCCCCAGATCTTGTAGACGCCGAAGAGGTCGGTCCGGTAGATCGTGCCCTCCTTCTTGTTGATCTTGTCGAAGATCGACTTGGCCATGTCGATGCCGGCCTGCTTCCAGGACCGCTGCCAGTTCAGGTCGACCTGCCCCGTTGCCGCGTTCCAGGAGAACTCGGCCCGGTGCGGGGTGTTGGTGATCGACAGGTAGAACGAGGCCCAGGTCTCGATCCCGGTGGGCAGCGGCGCGACCTCGGCGAACGCTCCGCCGGCGTCCCAGTTGTCGATGCCGCCGGTCGGGATCGCGGACTGGAGGCTGCCCGTCGGGTCCCAGATGTGGTTGGCGCGGCCGCACATCACGTTGCCGTTGTCGCCCCAGCCCTTGCCGACCTCGCCGTTCAGGTTCGGCAGCGCGCCGGTCGCCTTCAGCTTGACCAGCAGCTTGCTGGTGCCGACGCTGCCCGCCGCGAAGAACACCCGGTCGGCCCGCACGGCCTTGGTCCCGGTCACGTCGCCGGAGGTGTCGAGCGTCTCCATCGCGACCGTGTAGCCGCCGCCGGACGCGGGCGACACCGACGTCACCCTGTGCAGGGGTGAGATGGAGACCCTGCCGGTGGCCTTGGCCTGCGCCAGGTAGGTCTTCTGCAGCGACTTCTTGCCGTAGTTGTTGCCGTAGAGGATCTCGGCCGCGAGCGCCGACCTCGGCACCGCGTTCGCCGCCTCCTGCTCCATGTAGTCGAAGTCGTACACGTTCGGGACGTACACCCACTCGAATCCGGAGCGCTGGGCCTGCTTCCGCCCGACCCGCGCGTACTGGTAGCAGTCGGTCGAGTCGAACCACGCCCGGTCGATCTCGTTGACGCCGAGGCCGGCGTTGGCGCGCGGGTAGTACACGCCGTACATCTCGTCGGCGTCCACCGTCGGCAGGATGGCGCTGAACCGCGACCGCTTCGGGGTGACCGCCATGCCGCCGTTGACGAGCGACCCGCCGCCGACGCCGCGTCCCTGGTAGACGGTGATGCCGGCGAAGTCCTCGGCGTCCAGGATCCCGGTGTAGCGGGGGACGTCCTTGTCGAGCGGGAAGCCGAGGAAGTTGCTGATCGGCTGCTTGGTCCTGGTCCGCAGCCAGTAGGACCGGTAGTCGGGGGTGCGGGTGTTGGCGAAGATCTTGCCGTCCGAGCCGGGGGTGTCCCATGCCTGGCCCATCTCGACCATGTGGACGTCGACGCCGGCCTGGGCGAGCCGCAGAGCGGCCACGGAGCCGCCGTACCCGGTGCCGATGATCAGGACGGGGACGTGCGCGCCGTCGCCGATCGGCCCGGCGGCCGAGGCGGTGGACGCGGCGGTGCCGCCGAGCAGGCCCAGACCCAGAATGGAACCGGTTCCAACTAGGAAGCCGCGGCGTGACAGGTCGCCGGGTCTCCCCATGGGCATGGCGGAGTCGGTCATGTGACCTCCCTCACTCTCGCTGAGATTGGAACAGGTTCTATATCGGCGAGTGAGCGAAGTCACTATCTACGCAAAAGTAACTTTCGGTCGGTCACGCATGCGTGTTGCCAGGTCACGGGCTGTTAACCAAGTGCTTGCTTGGCAAGCGCGGCGGGCTTTGTTACATTCCGCGCATGATCTCCGCGATCGTCTGGGGCACGGGCAACGTGGGCCGGCTCGCCCTCCGTGCCGTCGACGCCCATCCGGGCCTGGAACTGACCGGCGTGATCGTCCACGACGAGGGCAAGGCCGGACGGGATGCGGGCGATCTCGCCGGCCTCGGCCGCGACCTCGGCGTCGCGGCGACCACCGACATCGGCGCCGCCCTCGCCGCCGGCCCGCGGGCCGTGGTGTACGCGGCGTCCGGCGACGTCCGCCCCGACGAGGCGCTCGCCGACATCCTGGCGGCCGTCCGCGCCGGAGCCGTGGTCGTCACACCCGCGCTCTACGCGCTCTACGACCCGCGCAACGCCCCGCCGGAGATGCGGGAGGCGGTGCTGGACGCGATCGCCGAGGGCGGCGGCTCGCTGTTCGTCTCCGGCGTCGACCCGGGCTGGGGCAACGACGTCCTGCCGCTGATGATCAGCGGGCTGGGCAGTGTCGTCGACGCCGTCCGCTGCCAGGAGATCTTCGACTACTCCGCCTACGACCAGCCCGACGCCGTCCGCTACCTGGTCGGCATGGGCCAGCCCATGGACTACGAGCCGCCGATGCTCGCGGCGACCGTCCCGGCCATGGTGTGGGGCGGGCAGGTCCGGCTGATGGCGCGGGCGCTCGGCGTCGAGCTGGACGAGGTCCGCGAGACCGTGGCGCGCCGCCCGCTGGACGACACCGTCACCACCGCGTCCATGGGCGAATTCGAGAAGGGCACCCAGGGCGCCGTGCGGTTCGAGGTGCAGGGCATCGTCGAGGGCGAGCCGCGCATCGTGGTCGAGCACGTCACGCGCATCCACCCGTCCTGCGCGCCCGACTGGCCCATGCCGCCGGACGGCGACGGCGCCCACCGCGTCATCATCGAGGGCGACCCGCGCATCGAGGTCACGGTCGAGGCCACCGACGAGCACGGCAACCGCGCGGCGGGCGGCAACGCGACCGCGGTCGGGCGCCTGGTCGGCGCCATCGACTGGCTCGTGGACGCCGAACCCGGCCTCTACGACGCGCTCGACGTCCCGCTGCGCCCCGCCGTGGGCAGGCTCGGGAGGAGGGCCCGGTGAACCTCGACATCCCCGACGGCAAGGACCCGATCCAGTACGCGTGGGGCGAGATGGTCCCCGGCATCGGCCCGGCCGCGTCCAACCTGTCGCTCGCCGTCTACGCGCACACCACCCTCGGCCTCCGCGAGTTCGAGGCCGCGCGCCTCCGCATCGCCCAGATCAACGGGTGCCTGTTCTGCCTGGACTGGCGGACGGACCGCGACGGCGAGAAGGTCGAGGAGGAGTTCGCCGGCGCGGTCGCCGAATGGCGCACCACCGACCGGTTCGACGACCGGACCCGCCTCGCCGCCGAGTACGCCGAGCGCTACGCCCTCGACCACCACGGCCTGGACGACGAGTTCTGGGACCGCATGACCGCGCACTACACCCAGCGCGAGATCGTCGAGCTGAGCATGTGCATCGGCTCCTGGCTCGCGTTCGGCCGCCTCAACCACGTCCTGGGCCTGGACGCCATGTGCGCGCTGCCCGAGCGCTGACCCGGGGAGGGCCCGGGGTCACCCCGTCCCCGGGCCCTGGCCTGCGGCGGTCCGGGCTCAGGCCGCGGACGGGGTGTAGTGCGAGGCGTCGTCGCCCTCGACGAGGTAGCTCTCCCGCCCGTCCACGCCCACCGGGACGTCGCCGGCGACGGTGACGCGGTGCAGGAGCCGCGGCAGGTCGCCGTAGTCGTCGGACGCGTAGTGCTGGGTGATCCGGTTGTCGAACACGATGAGGTCGCCCGGGGCCCACGTCCAGCGCAGGATGTTCTCCGGCCGGGTCACGTACCGCTGGAAGAGGTCCAGGAGGGTGCGGCCCTCCCGCGGCGGCAGCCCCACGATGCTCTGCGCGAACCCGCCGATGAACAGGTTGTGCTCGCCCGATTCGGGGTGCACGCGGACGACCGGGTGCGCGGTCTTCCACGTCCGCGACACGAACGCCTTGCGGTGCTCGGCCGCCTTCGCCGGGTCGGCGCCGCTGGCCGGCGGCTGCACGTAATCGTAGTCGTTGGTGTGCACGGCGAAGAGCCGGTCGGCCAGCGCGCGCAGCTCGGCGGGGAGGTCCCGGTAGGCGGCGCCGGTGTTGGCGACCAGCGTGTTCCCGCCGTAGGGCGGGATGACGAGGCTGCGCAGGGTGCTGATCTTCGGCGGCGTCCGCACGAAGGTGACGTCGGTGTGCCAGTGGTTCGCGCGCCCGGACTCGCCGTCGACCGGCAGGATCTCCCGGTGGCCGTCGGCCGCCGGGACGGTGGGGTGCGCGCCGGTCAGCTCGCCGAACCGGGCGGCGAAGGCGATCTGGTCGTCGTCGGTGAGGTCCTGGCCGCGGAAGCCGAGGACCTTGTGATCCAGCAGCGCGTCCTGGATCTCGCGGAAGACGGCGCCGCTCAGGTTGCGCACGTCGACGCCGACGACCTCGGCGCCGATGCGGCCGCCGATCTTGCGGATGTCGAACTCGGGCATGGGTCTGCCTCTCTCGGGGGAGGGACGGGGGTTCTCAGCGGGCGCGGAGGAGCCGCGCCGAGTCGTAGCGAACCACGCATGCGACCAAAAGGCAACTATTCCGATTGACTTAGTAGGAAAAGCGCGGCATAGTCCACCGCGTGTCCTCCTCCCAGCCGCTCGCCGCGCGCCTGCACGTCGACCTCCGGCGCCAGGCCAGCGCCCTCTGTCGCCCGTGACCCGACCCGGCATCCAGACCACCGACCCAGGGAGATCGTGTTGAGCGCGAAGGGCATGACCAGACGAACGACCGGACGAACCGCCGGCGCGCCGGACGCCGGCGCACCGACGAGACGGCGGTTCCTGGCCGCGGCCGCGGTCTCGGCCGCGGCGGTGCCGCTGGCCGCGGCCTGCGGCCGCGCGGCGGGCGGCGGGGCCGAGCGGACCGGCACGCTGCGCTACCAGGGCTGGACGGGCCAGGTGACGCTGCCGGAGCTCGCCGAGGACCTCGGCTACCTCGGCGGCGTCCGGCTGGAGTGGGTGGGCAACACCGCCAGCGGCCCGCAGGACGTGCAGAGCGCCGCCACCGGCCAGGTCGCGTTCGGCGGGGCCTTCAACGGCGCCTCGGTCAAGCTGCAGGAGTCGGGCGCGCCGCTGACGTCCGTCATCGGCTACTACGGCACCGACGCGAAGAACTACACCGGCTTCTTCGTCCTGGAGGGCAGCCCGATCAGGGGGCCGCGGGACCTCGTCGGCAAGAAGATCGGCATGAACACGCTCGGCGGCCACTCGCAGGCCGTCCTGGACCTCTACCTGCGGCGCAACGGGCTCAGCGCCGGCGACGTCGCGAAGGTCGAGGCCCTCGCCGTCCCGCCGGTCTCCCTGGAGCAGTCGCTGCGGCAGGGGCAGATCGACGTCGCCGCGCTCACCGGGATCTTCCAGGACAAGGCGATCGCCGCCGGCGGGGTCCGCCGCGTGTTCCGCGACTACGACTTCCTCGGCGCCTTCACCGCCGGCTCCTACGTCTTCCGCGACGACTTCATCGAGCGGAACCCGGACACCGTGCGGGCCTTCACCGCCGGCGTCGCCAAGGCCATCGAGTGGTCGCGGACCGCGCCGCGCGAAGAGGTCGTCGCCCGGCAGATGAAGATCCTCGCGGCGCGCGGCCGGAACGAGAGCCCAGACGCGCTGAAGTACTGGAAGTCGTGGGGCGTCGCCGGCCGGGGCGGTCTGATGACCGACCGGGAGTTCGCGACCTGGAGCGGATGGCTGAAGGACGCCGGCCAGATCCGGGAGGTCAAGGTCCGGCCCCGGGACCTGTACACGAACGAGTTCAACCCGTGCGCGAACGGAGGCGGCCCGCGATGACGGCGCCCACCGGCGAGACCGCGAAGATCAGTCTCACGGGTGTCGCCAAGACGTTCCCGGTCCGGGGCGGCGGCGCCTTCACCGCGCTCGGCGGCGTCGATCTGGACGTCGCCGAGGGCGAGTTCCTCGTCGTGGTGGGGCCGTCCGGCTGCGGCAAGTCGACCCTGCTCGACCTGATCGGCGGGCTGGCCCGGCCCACCGCCGGCCGCGTCGCGGTCGACGGCGCGGAGGTGACCGGGCCGGCCCTCGACCGGGCCGTCGTCTTCCAGCAGTACGCGCTGCTCCCGTGGCGGACGGCGCTGCGCAACGTCGAGTTCGGGCTGGAGGCCAAGGGGCTGCGGCGCCGCGAGCGCACCGAGGTCGCCCGGCACCACCTGGACCTGGTCGGCCTGTCCGGTTTCGAGGACCGGTACCCGCACGAGCTGTCCGGCGGCATGAAGCAGCGCGTCGCGATCGCCCGCAGCCTCGCCTACGACCCCGGCGTGCTGCTCATGGACGAGCCGTTCGCCGCGCTCGACGCGCAGACCCGGGACGGCCTGCAGGACGAGCTGCTGCGCATCTGGGCGAAGACCGGCAAGACCGTGGTGTTCATCACCCACGGCATCGACGAGGCCGTCTACCTCGGCCAGCGGGTAGCCGTGCTGACCTCGCGGCCCGGCCGGGTGAAGGAGGTCGTCGGCATCGACCTCGGCCCCCGCGACGAGCGGGAGGACCTGCGCTCCAGCCCCGAGTTCGCGGCCCACCGGCACCGGGTCTGGTCGCTGCTGAAGGACGAGGTGCGGGCGGCGCGGCGCCCGGCCGCCCCGGCGCCGCGGGAGGAGGCGGTCGCCCGTGGCTAGCACCGTGGAGGCGCCCGCGCCCGCCGGGACCGCCGCGAGCGGCACCGGGACCGCGGCGCCGCCGGCGAGGCGCCGCCGCGCCGCCGCGCTCGCCGCCGCCGCGTTCCGCCGGACGATCGCGATCGCCGTGCTCTTCGCCGTCTGGGAGCTGGCCCCCCGCGCGCGGCTCGTCGACCCGGTCTTCCTGCCGCCGGTGTCGGAGGTCCTTCCGGCCCTGTGGGAGCTGGCGAAGAGCGGCCGGCTGTGGAGCGACACCGAGGCCAGCCTGGTCCGCGCCCTGTCGGGGTTCGGGCTGGCGATCGCCCTCGCGGTGCCGCTCGGCCTGCTGATCGGCTGGTACCGGCCGGTCGCGGAGCTGCTGAACCCGCTGCTGGAGCTGTTCCGCAACACCGCCGCGATCGCGCTGCTGCCGGTCTTCATCCTGGTCCTCGGCATCGGCGAGACCTCGAAGATCGCGATCGTCCTGTACGCGTGCGCGTGGCCGATCCTGCTGAACACGATCAGCGCGGTCCGCACGGTGGACGCGACGCTGGTCAAGTCCGCGCGGTCGCTGGGGCTGCCCGCCGTGCGCGTCTTCCAGAAGGTGGTCCTGCCCGCCGCGGTGCCGTCGGTCTTCACCGGCATCCGGCTGGCCGGCGGGATCTCCGTGCTGGTCGTGATCGTGGCGGAGATGGTCGGGGCCAAGGAGGGCCTCGGCTTCCTGATCGGCTCCGCGCAGCAGAACTTCGCGATCACCGACATGTACGCGGGGATCCTCGCGATCTCCGCGCTCGGGCTGGTTTTCAACTACCTCCTCGTCCTGCTGGAGCGCAGGTTCACCCGGTGGCGCACGGACGGCCCGGGCGGCTCGTGACGGGGCCCCGGGGCCTTGACGCCCCGCGGCCGTCTGTAACATTCTATTTCGACCGAACATGTAGGAAAACTGGAGAGAACATGCGCGTGCGTAAGACCGGGGTGGTGCTGGGGCTGGCCGCCGTCGCCCTGGGGGCCGCGGCCTGCGGGGGGTCGGGCTCCGGCGGCGGGAAGGTCCGGCTCTCGCTGGTGGCCTACTCGACGCCCCAGGCCGCGTACGAGGCGATCATCAAGGAGTACCAGAAGACGCCGGAGGGGAAGAACGTCGCGTTCAGCAAGTCGTTCGGCGCGTCCGGCGAGCAGAGCCGGGCGGTGGCGAACGGCCTGAAGGCCGACATCGTCGCGTTCTCCCTGGAGCCCGACATGACGCGGCTCGTGGACGCCGGCCTGGTCGACCCGGGCTGGAACGCCGGGCCGGAGAAGGGCATGGTCACCGACTCGGTGGTCGTCCTCGCCACCCGGAAGGGCAACCCGAAGAACGTCAAGACCTGGGACGACCTGCTCAAGCCGGGCGTTCAGGTCATCACCCCGAACCCGTTCACCTCCGGCGGGGCGATGTGGAACATCATGGCGGCCTACGGCGCCAAGTCGGGCAAGGGCGCCGACAAGGCGGCCGGCACCGCCTACCTGCACTCGCTCTTCAAGAACGTCCCCGTGCAGGACTCCAGCGCCCGCAAGGCGCTGCAGACCTTCTCCGGCGGCAAGGGCGACGTCCTCGTCGCCTACGAGAACGAGGCGATCTTCGCGCGGCAGAACGACCAGCCGCTCGACTACACCGTGCCCGACTCGACGATCCTGATCGAGAACCCGGTCGCGGTGACGAAGAAGAGCCGGAACCAGAAGGAGGCCCAGGCGTTCCTGAAGTTCCTCCGCAGCAAGAAGGCGCAGGAGGTCTTCGTCGAGAACGGGTACCGGCCGGTGGTGGACGGCGTCCCCGGCGCGGAGAGGTTCCCTGCCCCGTCCGGGCTCTTCACCATCGCCGACCTGGGCGGCTGGCCCAAGGTCAAGAAGGAGTTCTTCGACCCGGCGGGCAGCGTCATGGCCGACGTGGAGAAGAGCATCGGCGTCTCGGTGGAGGGCTAGGCCCCCTTGGCGACGATCGAGAAGACGAGGGACGCCCCGGCCCCTGCGCCCCGCCGCCGTCCCGCCCCGCCCGCGTGGGGCGGCACGGCGGTCGGCGTGGGGACGGCGACGATCTTCCTGAGCGCGGTGGTGCTGATCCCGCTCGGCGCGGTCCTGTGGAAGGGGACCGCGCAGGGCCCCGCCGCGTTCTGGGACGCGATCACCACCCCGGACGCGTGGGCCGCGCTGAAGCTGACCGTCCTCGCCTCGCTGGTGGTGGCGCTGATCAACCTGGTCATGGGCACGCTGATCGCCTGGGTGCTCGTCCGGGACCGCTTCCCGGGCAAGAGCCTGGTCGACCTGCTGATCGACCTGCCGTTCGCGCTGCCGACGATCGTGGCGGGCCTCGTCCTGCTGACCCTGTACGGGACCGACAGCCCGCTCGGCGTCTCGCTCGCCTACACCCGGGCCGGCGTGGTCGTGGCGCTGCTGTTCGTGACGCTGCCGTTCGTGGTGCGGACCGTCCAGCCGGTGCTGCTGGAGCTGGACCGGGAGATGGAGCAGGCCGCCGCTTCGCTCGGCGCCGGCAATTGGACGGTCTTCCGGCGGATCATCCTGCCGAACCTGGTCCCGGCGATGCTGACCGGGACGGCGCTGGCCTTCACCCGCGCCGTCTCCGAGTTCGGGTCGACGGTGCTGATCTCCGGGAACGTCCCGTTCAAGACGCAGGTCGCGGCCGTGCACATCTTCGGCCAGATCGAGAGCGACAACACCGCCGCCGCGGCCGCCGTCTCGACCGCGCTGCTGGTGCTCTCGCTGGTGTTCCTGCTGGCGATCGACCTCGTCCGCCGCTGGGGGGCCCGCCATGGCTAAGCACGCGCTGCGCCTGGCGGCGCTGGCCTACCTGGCCTTCCTGCTGATCATCCCGGTGGGGCTCATCGGCTGGCGGACGTTCCAGGACGGGATCGGCCCGTTCGCGGACGCCCTCACCACCCGCTCCGCGCTGCACGCGTTCAAGGTCACGGTCATCGTCGCGGGCTGGGCCGTCGTGCTCAACACGCTGTTCGGGATCCTGTCCGCGCTGCTGCTCGTCCGGCACCGGTTCCCCGGCCGGCGGCTGCTCGGCGCGCTGATCGACCTGCCGATGTCGGTGTCGCCGGTCGTGGTCGGGCTCGCGCTGGTCCTCGTGTACGGGAGCTTCGCGCCGGTTGGCGGCTGGCTGGAGGGCCGCGGCGTGCAGGTCGTCTTCTCCACCCCGGGGATGGTGCTGGCGACGGTGTTCGTCTGCCTCCCCCTGGTGGTGCGGGCTATCGTGCCCGTCCTGGAGGAGCTGGGGGACGAGCAGGAGCAGGCCGCGCGGACCCTCGGCGCCGGCGGCTGGCAGACGTTCCGCCGCATCACCCTGCCCGGCATCCGCGCCGCCCTCGGCTACGGCATCGTCCTCTCCCTGGCCCGCGCGCTGGGCGAGTACGGCGCCGTCGCCGTCGTCTCCGGCCGGACCGTCGACGAGACCCAGACCCTCACCCTGTTCGTCGAGGAGCGCTTCGAGAACTTCGACGTGCACGCCTCGTACTCCGCCGCGCTCGCGCTGGCGGCGATCGCGGTCGCCAGCCTGCTGGCGACCCGGCTACTGCGACCCAAGGACGGCACCTGATGGCGATCGAGATCCGCGATGTGAACAAGTCGTTCGGGGAGGCGCCGGTGCTGCGCGACGTCTCGGTGGACATCGCGTCCGGCTCGCTCACCGCGCTGCTCGGCCCGAGCGGCGGCGGCAAGTCGACCCTGCTGCGCGTCATCGCCGGCCTGGAGACGCCCGACTCGGGACGGGTGCTGATCTCCGGCCGGGACGCGACCTCGACGCCGCCGCAGCGCCGCGGCGTCGGGTTCGTCTTCCAGCACTACGCCGCGTTCAAGCACCTGACGGTGTTCGACAACGTCGCCTTCGGCCTGAAGATCCGCAAGCGGTCCAAGGAGGAGATCCGGCGGCGGGTCGGGGAACTGCTGGAGCTCGTCCACCTCGACCGGTTCGCCGAGCGGTACCCCGCGCAGCTGTCGGGCGGGCAGCGGCAGCGCATGGCCCTGGCCAGGGCGCTCGCCGTCGACCCCGAAGTGCTGCTGCTGGACGAGCCGTTCGGCGCGCTCGACGCGCAGGTCCGCAAGGAGCTGCGCGCCTGGCTGCGCCGCCTGCACGACGAGGTGCACGTCACCACCGTGTTCGTCACCCACGACCAGGAGGAGGCGATCGAGGTCGCCGACTCGATCGTGGTGCTGGCCGACGGCGCCGTCCAGCAGGTCGGCACGCCCGGCGAGATCTACGACAACCCGGTCAGCCCGTTCGTGATGCGCTTCCTCGGGCCGGTCACCGAGATCGGCGGCCGGCTGCTGCGGCCCCACGACGTGGAGGTCGCGGCGGAGCCCGGCCCCGGGACGACGCCCGCCGTGGTCACCCGCGTGGTGCGGCTCGGCTTCGAGGTCCGCGTCGAGTTCCGGGTGCGCGGCGCGGACGCGGAGGACGTCTCCTGGGCGCAGCTGACCCGGGAGGCCGCCGGGAGGCTGGCGGTCGAGGCGGGCAGCGAGGTGCACGTGCGGCCCGCCGTCGAGGCCGCCGCCGTCCAGGCGTCGTGACGCTCACTCCTCTTCGGTGATGCGGGCGAGCTTGTCGGGGTTGGTGACGGCGTAG
>NZ_JBIQHY010000028.1:0-5576 GCF_044508335.1 Actinomadura sp. | reverse complement strand
GCGCGCGGCCGACAGCCGCGGCGAGGCGTCCCCGGTGGAGATCACGAGTGGTCCCGAGCCCGTGCCTCCCCGGTAGGCGACATCGTCCGCGCGCCGGGGGCGCGGATCAGGAAGGTGCCCGCCAGCACCAGCAGGCCGGACGCCGCCAGCACGAACTGGCCCGGCGCCAGCCCGAGCGGGGACGCGCCGGCCTCCTTCAGGAGGTCGGCCGCGCCGCCCGACAGCAGCGCCGCCAGCGCCAGCCCGAACCGCAGCACCGCGTGGAACGCGGTCAGCGCCAGGTTGCGCTCCACCCCGCTGAGCGACTCCTGGAGATAGGTGATGCCGCCGACCAGCGCGCTCGTCGCCGCGGCGCCGAACACGACCGCCCCGATGAACGACCACGTGATCGACCCCAGCCCGCCCATCAGCGCGATCACGATGCCCTGCGCGGCCGTCCCCAGCCGGACCTGCGTCATCAGGCTGCCCGCCTTGCGGTGGATCAGCAGCAGGCCCGCGAGCGCGCCCACGCCGAACAGCACCACCAGCGCACCGAACCCGACCGCGCCCGCGTCCAGCGTGTTCTTCACGAACACCACGCCGAGCGAGAACAGCGCGCCCAGCCCGAGCGCCACCACCGCGACCCCCGGCATGACGCCCCGCACCACCGGGAGCTTGAGCGCCTTGAAGAAACCGCCCTGCGACTCCCGCTCGGTGTGCTCCATCTCCGACTTCTCGACCGGGCCGGGCCCGAGGTCGGGGATCGAGCGGATGGCGAAGTACGACACGAGATACGTCACCGCGTTCAGCCAGAACACCACCACGTACCGCCAGTGGCCCTCCCAGCCGGCCATGTTCGACAGCCACAGCAGCAGCCCGAACGCCCCCGCGCCCAGCGGGATCATCCCGTAGGACGTCGCCATCGTGATGCCGTTGGCCAGCTCCAGCGTCGCCGTGTCGTGCTTGTCCTCCTCGTCCTCGATGAGGAACGGGATCGCCGCGTCCCGGGCCGGCAGGAACATCAGCCCCACGACCTCGATGAGGAACGCCCAGACGTACACCCACACCAGCCACGGGACGACCGGCAGCGCCAGCGCCATGCCCGTCCGCACCAGGTCCGACCACAGCATCACGCTGCGCCGCCGCCACCGCGTCACCACCCGCGCCGCCACCGGCGCGCCCACCGCCGACGGGAGCAGCCGCAGCACCAGCACCCCGCCCACCGCCGTCGTGGAGCCGCTCAGCTCCAGGACGAAGTACATCAGCGCGAGCGTGCCCATCCAGTCGCCGAACGAGGAGACCGTCTGACCGAGGATGAGCCGCCGGAAGTCCCGGCGGCTCAGCTGCTCCTTGAGTCCCATGCGGGCTCCATCCCCGGTCTAGCCCACGGCGACGGCGAATCGCGGTCCGGAGCGTCCGACAGCAGCCTCCCGAGCTTGGCCGCGGCCATGTCCCAGCTCCAGTTCCGGCACGTCCACTCCCGCCCCGCCGCCCCCATCGCGGCGGCCCGCTCGGGGGAGGAGAGCAGCCGGTGCAGGGTGAGCGCCAGCTCGTCCGGGCGGGTCGCGTCGACCAGCACGCCCGTCCGCCCGTCGATCAGCGCCGCCGGGCTGCCGCCCGACCGGCCGACCACCACCGGCAGCCCCGCCGCGGACGCCTCCAGCACCGACAGGCCCAGCCCCTCCGTCTGCAGCCCGTGCCGGTCGTCGCGGCACGGCAGCGCGAACACGTCGGCGGCGGCGTAGTAGCGCGGCAGGTCGGCCGCGGACACGAGCCCGGCCAGCGTGACCGCGCCCGGCGCGCACCGGTCCGCCATCTCCTGCAGCCGGTGCCGCATCGGGCCGTCCCCGACGATGACCAGCCGCGCGTCCGGCCGCCGCCGCACCACGTCGCCCCACGCCCGGACCAGCATGTCGTGGCCCTTCCGCCGGACCAGCCGGGCCACGCTGAGCACCACGGGGCCCTTGCCGAGCCCGTGCCGCCGCCGGACCGCCGAACCGTCCAGGCCCGGCCGGAACCGCACCGTGTCCACCGCGCCCGCGAGCCGCACCAGCCGCGTCCGGTCCCCGACGGCGCCCGCCACCTCCGGCAGCGTCGCCTCGCACAGGTGCGTCAGCACGTCGAACGACCGGGCCGCCGCCCGCAGCGCCGCCCGCGTCGGCGGCGCCCGGAACCACCCCAGCTCCTGCCCGTGCGCCGAGCCGACCAGCCACCGCACCCCCGCCGCCCGCATCAGCGGCGCGTACATCCCGAACGGCGCCGCCGCCGTGATCCACCCCGCCTCGATCCGGTACTGCGCCACGATCCGCCGCAACCCGCGGAACAGCAGGTACCCGCGCCGCCGCACCACCGGGAAGTCCAGCCCCGCGTCGAACTCCGCCGCCCCTTCCCGCGCCGGCGCCACCACGACCACCCGGTCCGCGGGCAGCCGCCGCACCAGCTCCCACGTGAACGTCTGCACCCCGCCGGGCTCAGGTGGAAAGTGCCCGGTCAGCACCAAGGTCCGTGGGATCTCCATGCGTCAACGACTTCCCATCCAGACGTGGGCCAATCCTTGGAGGGCGGGCGGCCGCCCTGCAGTCAGCGGGCGCATGGACTGGCCGGGATGGTCGATATGACGGAAAGGTCGCCGCGGGGATCGGCGTGCGTGCCAAGATGAGGTAAAGGGCTGACGGTGAGTGAAGTGGGAGTCAAGTGCCGAGGAGCTCGCAGGAACGAGAGCACAGGCCACTACCAGAGTTGATCACGAGCCTGGCGTCGCGGGTCCACCAGGGACGCGTCCGGCTGCCGAAATTCCAGCGTGAATTCGTCTGGTCGCGAAGTCAGGTACTGGACCTGCTCGACTCGATAGCACGCAACTACCCCATCGGCAGTCTCCTGCTGTGGCGGAGCAGACTGCCGCTCGCCAGCGAGCGCAGCATCGCCGGTCTTGAGATCGACGCCTATGGCGGCAGAGAGGACACCGCCTACCTTCTCGACGGCTGCCAGCGTCTCTCAACGATCTGCGGTGCCCTCTACTGGGAGCCGGATGGCGATCCGCGCAGTTTCTGGAATCTCGCCTACGACCTGGAAGAAGAACGGTTCCTGCACCGCTGGGATCTCGATGATCCACCACCCCACCAGGTTCCTCTCCGCTTTCTTGCGGAACCCTCCGACTTCTTCCAACGGGTCATGGAACTGCCGAAGGACCACCAGCAACGGGCCCGCCTGCTGTTCGACCGTTTCACCAAGTACGAGGTCGCGGTCGTCACGCTCGAAACCACATCGATCACCGAGGTCGGACGCATCTTCGAGCGGGTCAACACCCGAGGCACGCCGCTCACCACCGTGGAGATCGTCCGCGCCGCCACCTGGCGAGGTGATTTCGATCTGCTGGACGCGATCGACCGGGTGCGTCACGCCCTCGAACGGAAGCACTACGGCAAGATCGACCGCATGCTGCTGCTCCGCTCGATCTCCGCGGCAGCGGGCCTGGGGTTCGCGGCCAAGGATATCGAGCGCCTGCCCGGCACCTCCGCTGCGACCCTGGCGTCGGCCATCGAACAGACAGAGGACGCTTCGCGCCGTGCCGTGGACTTCCTCACCACCGAGATCGGTACGCCGACTGCCGAGGCGCTTCCGTACCCGAACCAGCTCGCGGTCGTGATCGAGATCTTCCGGCTGCTCCCGAAGCCGGACGCACGACAGTTCGCCGCGATCCGCAGCTGGTTCTGGAGGACGGCGCTGACCGGGTACTACGAGGGCTGGAACGCGGGGAGGATGGCCGAGGACCTTGCCGCCGTCCGGGCTTTCGCAACCGGTGAGACCAAGACCATCGAGGTGGAGGCCGCGCCGTTGAGTTGGAGGCTCTGGCAGTCCCACCAGTACCGGCGCGACAGCGGCAGGACGAAGGCGTTCGCGCTCCTGCTGGCGGCGGCGGGGCCCCGGGACCTGCGCACGGGGCAGCGGATCGACACGGGGCGGGCCCTGGCCATGTCCAACGACATGCAGTACCACCACTTCTTCCCCAAAGCGTGGCTGATGCGCGAAGGGCACACGTTCGAGCAGGCGAACACGCTGCTCAACATCGTGATGCTGACGGCGATCAGCAATCAGGCTGTGGCGGACCAGGCACCCGCCGCCTACCTCAAGGACGAGATCGATTTCAGCGGCGAGGAGGAGATGCGCGCCCGGCTGGAGAGCCTCCTCGTCTCACCGCAGGCGTTCGACGCGGCCATGCGGGGCGACTATCAGGTGTTCCTCTCCGCGCGTGCGGAGACGCTTCTCGCCTGGGCCGAGGATCTCGTCAGGGGCGCCGAGATCGCCGGGCCTCGGGACCAGGACCCCGACCCCGAGGTGACCCGGCGGTCTCTGGAGGTCGACGTCATGGACACCGACACCGACGACTGAGCCCGCGGCGTTCTGTCGGACCCGCCTGCTCTCCTTGCCGGGGAGGTGATGCGGATGCGGGTCAAGGACTTGCCCGAGTCGGACAGGCCGCGGGAGCGCCTGCTGCGGCAGGGGCCGCGCGCCCTGTCCGACCGTGAACTGCTGGCACTGGTCCTCGGTGCTGGACTGCCTGGCTGTGACGCCATCGAAGTCGCCGCCCGGCTGATCGATGCTCAAGGATGCCTGGCGAGCCTGGCCGCAGCCGAGGCTTCCACCTTGAGCCGCCTCCCTGGGATCGGCCCCGCGAGGGCGGCGCGCGTTGCCGCAGCCTTCGAGCTGGCCCGGCGCGCGGCGAACGGTGCGGAACGCCGTAGGATCCAGGGCTCGGCCGATCTCGCCACCGTCTCAGCCCCCTACCTGCGGGGGCTGCGGCACGAGCGCGTGGTGGTGATCGCCTGTACTGCCGCCGGGCGAGTCCTGCGCGTTATCCCGCTGACCGAGGGCGCCACCGACCGGAGCCTTGTCCCCGTCCGTGACGTCCTGAGCGCCGTCCTCGGGATCGGCGGCGCCGCGTTCGGCGTTGCGCACAACCATCCCAGTGGACGCCTTGACCCCAGCCCGTCCGACCGCAGGGTGACGGGCGCGTTGCGTGACGCAGCCGAAACGGTCGGCCTGCGTTTCCTTGACCACGTCATCCTCACCGAAACCGCTTGGGCTCGGGTGTCGTGACCAGCCCGGCGAGCGGGTGGAGCCTTTTCACGAGGGCTTCGGGGGAGGCGGCCTCGATCAGGCGGTCCGGACGGCCGGGCACGTAGGCCCACCAGGAGCCGGTGTAGAGCCCGTACCAGACCTGCAGACCCGGGATCCAGCGCTTCAGGCCGGCGGCCGGATTCACCGGCTCAGTTCCCCGCCACTCGGCTGGACGGCCAGCGCCGCGCGGAGCTCGTCCTCGGAGTCGGCGATGACGGTCGGCGGCAGCGTCGAGTTCGGGTCACGCCGGACGGCGCCCCAGTACGCGCCCTCCCGGGACAGCCACACCAGCCAGGCGGGGAAGTCCCGTTCGATCTCGGCCGTTCTCGTGTTCTTCATAGGTTGACCTGCCCCTTCGCGGCTGATCCGATCGGCCGTCGTTCGATTCGCGAGGACAGGCTGCTCTCTGTTGATTACGCGGAGCTACGAAGTGGCGTTAACTGCACATCCACCCGCTGCGTCCCACGTCAACCGAACGC
>NZ_JBIQHY010000141.1:0-17240 GCF_044508335.1 Actinomadura sp. | reverse complement strand
CTCGTCGGCGCGCTCGTCGCGACCGAGCGCGGCGACGCCCGCGAGGCGCCGCCGCCCGCGCCGCGGCCGGTGTCGGCCGCCCCGGACGCCTGGACGCGCGGCGCCCGCACCCTGGACGCCTGGCCCGCGCGCGGCGAGCTCGCCGGCGACCGGGCGTTCGTGCGGCGCGCCGCGGCCGCGTGGGCGGGCGCGCCCGGCGGCCGGCGCGCCGCGGGCGGCACCGCCCAGCTCCTCTACGCGGGCCGCCTCGACGGCACGCCCCTCGCCCTCTTGCGGCGCGGCGGCCTGCTGGCCCGCTACACCCCCGGCCGGCTGGACGTCGTCCCGGCCGGGACCGGTCCGTCCGCCCCGATCGCCCTCGGCGGCGGGCGCTACCTGCTCGCCCCGTGGGACGCCCGGCCCGAGACGCTCTCCGGCGACCGGCTGGCGGTGTCCGGCGGCGTGACCGCCCCCGCCCGCGCGGACACCGGCTGCGGGCGCGGCCCGCTGTTCCACCTCGGCTCCCGGACGGTCGGCGACCTCGGCGGCCCGCGCGCCGCCGTCCTCGGCTACCGCCCGCCCGGCCGGCGGCCGCGGGACGAGCGGCCGGAGCGCCTCGGCGGGCGGGGCCGGGAGATCTGGAACCGGCTGGCCTGCGCGACGCCGCGCCCGGCCAGCCCGGTGTCGGAGGCGACGGCGTTCGGCTTCTGGTCCGGGAGGCTGCCGCACGGCGGCGGGCACGCCGACTGGGTGTGCACCCGGCTGACGTACGCGGCGGGCGGGAGCACCGCCCGGGCGATGCTGCTCGGCGCGGAGGCCCGGCCCACGGGCGCGTGCGACGCCGGCCGCCCGGTCAGCGGCACGTGGTGGCGGGCGCCGTCGGACCGCTGGTACTACGTGGCCGCCGCCGGACGCGGCCTCGTCCCGCACGCCGACGGCGTGCGCCGCTCGACGACGCACAAGGGCCTGCTGGTCGCCACCGGGACCCCGAAGACCCCGGTGTCCCTCACCGCCCGCTGACCCGCACCCGAGTCAGCACGCGCTTACCTGGATGGTGCACACTGGGGGAGACCGAACAAGATTCAGGGAGTCGCAGATGGGCAAGGGGCCGCTGTCCGGAGTACGGGTGATCGAGCTGGCCGGGATCGGACCGGGGCCGTTCGCCGCGATGCTGCTGGCCGACCTCGGCGCCGACGTGATCCGCGTCGACCGCGCCTCCGCCGTCCGGGAGGGCGAGACGGCCGGCGGCACCGACTTCACCAACCGCGGCAAGCGGTCGATCGCCATCGACCTGAAGAGCGAGCGGGGCCGCGAGGTCGTGCTCCGCCTCGCCGAGAAGTCCGACGTGCTGCTCGAAGGGTTCCGGCCCGGTGTCACCGAGCGCCTCGGCATCGGCCCGGACGACTGCCTCGCCCGCAACCCGCGGCTCGTCTACGGCCGGATGACCGGCTGGGGCCAGGAGGGGCCGCTCTCGCACACCGCCGGCCACGACGTCGGCTACATCGCCATCACCGGCGCCCTGCACGCCATCGGCCGCGCGGACGGCCCGCCGCAGGTCCCGATGAACCTGCTCGGCGACTTCGCCGGCGGCAGCATGTACCTGGTCGTCGGCGTCCTGTCCGCCCTCCTGGAGGCGAGGACGAGCGGGCGCGGCCAGGTCGTCGACGCCGCGATCGTGGACGGCACCGCCCACCTGTCGACGTTCATCCACGCGTTCCTCGCGGGCGGCCTCTGGGAGGATCGCCGCGGCGTCAACATGCTCGACACCGGCGCCCCCTGGTACGACGTCTACGAGACGGCCGACGGGAAGCACATGGCCGTCGGCGCCATCGAGCCGCAGTTCTACGCCGAGTTCCTCCGCCTCGCCGGCCTGGACGGCGAGGACCTCCCGCACCAGCACGACCGCGCCGGCTGGCCGCTGCTCCGCGAGCGGTTCGCCGCCGTCTTCAAGACGAAGACCCGCGACGAGTGGACGGAGATCTTCGTTCCCAGCGACGCCTGCGTGGCCCCCGTCCTGTCGCTGACGGAGGCGGCCGAGCACCCCTACAACACGTCCCGCGGCGTGTTCCCCGACCTCGCCGGCCACCGCCAGCCCGCCCCGGCGCCCCGCTTCTCCCGCACCGCCGCGGAGACCGACGGCGTTCCCGCCCTCCCCGGCGGCCAGACCCGCGCCATCCTGGACGACCTCGGCTTCGATGACACCGAGACCCTCCTGAAGGAGGGCGCCGTCGCCCAGGCGTGAGCCGCCCGCACCCGGCCTGCGGCGGATCGCCGCAGGCCGGGCGGTATGCGCGCCGATCCAATTGTGAGTCGGCTGACAAGGCGGCCCGGTAAACCGGCGGCCATTCCACAAGACCGCGCCCCGAAGCGGTCGTACGTTGTGGGAACTCCACCCCGATCATCACGGCGATGAGCGGCCGGACCCGGTGAATTCGTGCGGGCCGCGGCCTCTTTTCGGCGTGCCCTCACGAGGGAGATTCCCATGCGTTTCAGACGACTCCGGTCCTGGGCGGCGACCGCCGCGGCGGCGGCCGCCGTGCTCGCCGCGACGGGCCTGGCCGCGCCCGCCGCGCACGCCGAGACCAGCCCGGACGGCGCGAACGACTGGAACTGCAGGCCGTCGTTCTGGCATCCCCGGCCGGTCGTTCTCGTGCACGGGACGTTCGAGAACATGGCGTTCAACTGGCAGAAACTCTCTCCGGCCCTGAAGAAGGCCGGATACTGCGTCTACGCCCTCAATTACGGCGGCCCGGAGGACGGCCCGATCCAGGGAATCCATGACATTCCCGCATCGGCCGGAGAACTGTCGGAGTTCGTCGACAGGGTGCTCGCCTCGACCGGCGCGTCCAAGGTCGACATCGTCGGGCATTCGCAGGGCGGAATGATGCCCCGCTACTACATGAAGTTCCTCGGCGGCGCGGCGAAGGTCGGCAGGCTCGTGGGGCTCGTCCCGTCCAACCACGGCACCAACCTGGCGGGCCTCGTCCAGCTGGGCAGCCTGCTCGGCATCACGCAGGCCGTCGTCAAGGCCGCGCCGGCCGCGGGCCAGCAGATCACCGGCTCCGACTTCCTCAAGGAGCTGAACGCCGGCGGCGACACGGTGCCCGGCCCGGCCTACATCGTCCTCGCCACCAGGTACGACGAGGTCGTCACGCCCTACACCTCGGCGTTCCTCAACGGCTCGAACGCGCAGAACGTCCTGCTGCAGGACAAGTGCCCGGACGACACCAACGCGCACGTCGGCATCGCCTTCGACCCGGTGGCGATCAAGTTCGTGCTGAACTCGCTCGACATCTGGGGCCCGTACTGGCCCATCGACTGCGGCAGGCCGCTCGGCTGACCGCGCCCGGCCGCGGCGCCCGGCGGTCCCGCCCTTTCGCCGCCGGGCGCCGTCCCGCGTTCCTAGAGGCCGAGCCGCTTGGCCGCGATCTCGTTCATGATCTCGCTGGTGCCGCCGCCGATCCCGAGGATGCGGGCGTCGCGGTAGTGCCGCTCGACCTCCGACTCCCGCATGTAGCCCATCCCGCCGTGCAGCTGGACGGCCTCGTGCACGACGTGCTCGCAGGCGAGGACGGCGGTGTTCTTGGCGTAGGCGGTCTCGGCGAGCACGTCCTCGCCCGCGGCGTGCCGCTCGGCGACCGCGCGGACGTAGGTGCGGGCCACGTCCGTCTGCCGGGCCATCTCGGCGATCTTGTGCCGGACGAGCTGCCGGGACGCGAGCGGCCGGCCGAAGGTGTCCCGCTCCCGGACCCAGCCGAGCGTGAGGTCGAGGCAGCGCTGCGCCGTCGCGTACGCCTGCACGGCGAGGGACAGTCGCTCGGTCACGAAGTTCTGCACGATCTGCAGGAACCCGCTGTTCTCCGCGCCGACCAGGTTCGCGGCCGGCACGCGGACGTCGCTGAACGACAGCTCCGCCGTGTCCGAGCAGAGCCACCCCATCTTGCGCAGCGGCCCCGACACCGTGAAGCCGGGCGTGCCCTTCTCGATGACGAGGAGCGAGATGCCGTCGACGCCCGGTCCGCCCGTCCGGACCGCCGTGGTGACGAAGTCGGCGCGGACGCCGGAGGTGATGAACAGCTTGGCGCCGTTGACGACGTAGTGGTCCCCGTCGCGGACGGCGGTGGTGCGGATGCCCGCCACGTCCGACCCCGTGCCGGGCTCGGTGACGCCGAGCGCGCCGATCGTCTCGCCGGCCAGCGTCGGCCGGGCGAACCGGTCGATCAGGGCGTCGTCGCCGGACGCGATGATGTGCGGCAGCGCGATGCCGTGCGTGAACAGCGAGGCGACGACGCCGCCGGACCCGCCCGCCTGGATGATCTCCTCGGCGACGATCAGCGCGTCGAACAGCTCGCCGCCGGACCCGCCGGCCTTCTCCGGGAACCCGGCGCCGAGCAGCCCCGCCTCGGCGGCCCTGGCGTGCAGCGCGCGGGGGAGCTCGCCGGCGTCCTCCCACGCGGCGAGGTGCGGGACGATCTCCCGCGCGGTGAAGTCGCGGACGAGCCGGCGCAGCTCCGCGCGCTCCGGGGTGTGCCAGGGGCCCAACGCAGCCTCCTCGATGTCAGAACGGGGTTCGGAATCTAACAGGAGGCGGCCGGCGGGCGGGGATGAGGGGCGGCGCGGTCCCGGCCGCCCCTCACCTCCCCCGGTTCAGGCGAGCGCGTCGCCGACGGCCGCGGCCCACAGGCCGAGGGCGTCGTCGATCTGCCGCTCGGTGACGATCAGCGGCGGGATCATCCGGACGACGTTGCCGTGCGCGCCGCAGGTCAGCAGGAGCAGGCCGCGCTCGGCGGCCGCCCGGTGCGCCCGCTGCGCGGTGGCCGCGTCGGGTTCCCCGCCGGCCGTGGTGAACTCGCTCGCCTGCATCAGGCCGAGGCCGCGCACGTCGCCGATCTCCGGGTGGTCGGCGGCGACCTTGCGGAGCCCGTCGCTCAGCCGCGCGCCCTGCCGGGCGGCGTTGCCGACGAGGTCCTCGTCGGCGATGACCTGGAGGGTGGCGAGCGCGGCCGCGCACGCCACCGCGTTGCCGCCGTAGGTGCCGCCCTGGGAGCCCGGCCACGCCTTCTCCATGAGCGCGGTGGGCGCCGCGATCGCCGACAGCGGGAAGCCGCTGGCCAGCCCCTTGGCGGTGATGAGGACGTCGGGCCGCGCGGCCGAGTGCTCGTGGCCCCAGAACCGGCCGGTGCGGCCGTAGCCGGTCTGCACCTCGTCCATGATCAGCAGGATGCCGTGCCGGTCGGCGCGCTCCCGCAGCCCCTCCAGGAACGCGGGCGGCGCCGGGATGTAGCCGCCCTCGCCGAGCACGGGCTCGACGATGAACGCCGCGGTGTCGGAGGCCGGGCTCGCGGTGACGAGCAGGTAGTCCAGCTCGCGCAGCGCGAAGCGGGTCGCCTCCTCCTCCGACCACCCGTACCGGTACGCCTGCGGGAACGGCGCGATCGCGGCGCCCGGCATCAGCGGGCCGATGCCCGCGCGGAACTTGGTGCCGGCCGTGGTGAGCGCGGCGGCGCCCATCGTCCGGCCGTGGAAGGAGCCGTGGAAGACGACGATGTTCTGCCGCCCGGTGGCGTGCCGGGCCAGCCGGACGGACGCCTCGACGGCCTCGCTGCCGCTGTTGAGGAAGAACAGCGAGTCCAGGCCGTCGGGCAGGACCTCGCCGAGCGCGTCGACCAGCCGCAGCAGCGGCTCGTGCATGACCGTCGTGTACTGCCCGTGGATGAGCGTGCCGACCTGCTTGCGCGCGGCCTCCACCACGCGCGGGTGGCAGTGGCCGGTGTTCGTGACGCCGATGCCCGCGGTGAAGTCCAGGTGCCGGCGGCCGTCGGTGTCGTAGAGGTACACGCCCTCGCCGCGTTCGGCCAGGACGGGAGTCGCCTGCTTGAGCAGGGGTGAGAGCCGAGCCATGCGCGTCCCCTCCGGTAGATTGTCGACAATCTGCAATGTAGGTGCCCCCGGGAGCGGATGTCCAGGGGGCGCCCCTCCGCTACGGACGGGAGGTGCTGAGCCGGCGGATGGAGTCGGTCATGTGCTCCTCGATGAGCGCGAGCAGCCGCTCCTCCTCCCCGTCGCCGATCGCGTCGACGAGCCGGCGGTGCTCCTCGACGAGGTCGGACGGCTCGGGGTAGGTGTCCTGCAGCGCGTTCAGGCACATGCGGGTCTCGACGAGCAGCGTGTGCGCCATCCGCTCCAGCCGGGGGCTGCCGGACGAGCTGACCAGCACCTCGTGGAACGCCTGGTCGGCGTCGCTCATCGCGACCCGGTCGCGCTGCTTCGCCGCCTCCACGAGCGCTTCGAGGGCCTCGGTGAGGCGGGCCACCGCCTCACCGCGGTTCCGCTCCATGATCAGCTTGCACGCCTCCCGCTCGATCGCCAGCCGGGCGCGGTAGACGTCCTCGACGTCCCCCTCGTCCAGGGTGATCACGAACAGCCCCCGATGCGGCTCGCTGACCAGCAGCCCCTCCTGGACGAGCCGCTGCATCGCCTCGCGCAGCGGGCCGCGGCTGATGCCGAGGCGGCCCGCGAGGTCGGCCTCGCCGAGCTGCGCGCCGGGCTCCAGCGACCCGTACATGATCGCCGAGCGCAGCTCGTCCGAGACGATCTCGACGGTCGACTTGCGGGGGACAGGTTCCAGCTCACCCAATCGGCCCATGCCGCGGGCCCCTTTCGTCATAGCTGCCAGGTATGTCGTCCCGGCCGGGCGGCGCTGCCGGCGGGGACGGCGGAGACGGCGGCGGGCACGGCGAACAGCCGGCCCAGCCCGGTGCGCGGCGGGAGCCCGCCGGGACCGGACGCGAGCCGCAGCCCCTCCCACACGCTCACCTGGTTGGCGGTCAGCACCGGCTTGCCGGTCCGCGCCTCCAGCTCGTCGAGCCAGGACACGGTGTGCAGCGCGGTGTCGGGCACCAGCACCGCCTCGGCGTCCGGATGGTCGTTGGCCGCGACGAAGGCGAGCACCTCCTCGCGGCCGAGCGTGCCGACCTCGGCGGCGGTCACGATGCCCCGGCAGGACAGCGCGACCACCTCGATGCCGGCGTGCCCGAGGAACGCGACGAACCGCTCGGCGACGTCGGACGGGTAGGTCGCGGCGACCGCGACCCTCCGCACGCCAAGCGCCTGCGCGGCGTGCACGAACGCGAACGACGTGCTGGACGCCGGCACCCCCGCCGCCTCCCGCACGCCCGCGACCTGCTGCGCCGCGCCGTCCCAGCCGAACACGAAGCTGCCGCTGGTGCACGCCCACACCGCGGCGCCCACGCCCATGCCGCGCAGCGCGCGGGCGCCCTCGCCGAGGACGTCGGCGCCGCCGATGTCCAGCAGCGCGTCGACGCGGTGCGCGTCCTCGCGCATGAGCGTGTGCACGACCGGCAGGCTCACCTCGCCCGGCCCCGAACGCCGGAGGGCGCGTTCCATGGCGGGGTAGTCGTCCTCGGCGCTGTAGCCCGGGTACAGGAACCCGGCGCGCACCGTGCTCTGCCGCATGTTGTCGACAATCCTACCTTCGCGGATCATGGCGGTCAGGCCGCCGTGGTCGGGGCCAGCTGCGCCAGCGACTGCCCGGGACCGGCCGCCGTGCGGCCCATCGCGCGCAGCGCCGAGCACATCGTGACCTGATTGGCGGTCAGCACCGGCTTCTGGATCATCTGCTCCAGCGGCGCGATGATGTCGTAGGTCGGCACGTTCGTGCAGCTGATGAAGACGGCCTCGGCCTCGGGGCGGTCGACCGTCGACACCGCCGACACGATCTCGCCGTAGCCGACCTTCCAGATGTGGCTGAGCAGCCCCATCCCGACCGACGACACGACCTCGATCCCGTACTCGCCGAGGAACGACACGAGCCGGTCGGTGACCGCGTCTATGTACGGCGTGACGACGGCGATGCGCGACACGTCGAGCAGCCGCAGCGACTCCACCAGCGCGCCGGACGTCGTCGTCGACACCGGCGCGCCGACCGACGTCATCGACTGGTGCAGCTCCAGCTCGCCCGCCTTGCCGCGGATGAAGCTGCCGGACGCGCAGGCGTAGGCGACCACGAGCGGCTCGGGCGCGAGGACGTCCCGGGTCGCCTGCCGGACGATCGACTGGTCGGACAGCGCGGACGCCATCTCCACGGTGACCGGGACCGGGACGTACGGGAGCCGGGTCATGAACAGCGACACGTCGTCGGGCGTCCACCGCCACAGCTCGCGGTCCAGGGCGAAGTCGAACGGCGCGACCACCCCGATACCGTGCTGGGCCAGCAGCTCGGGGCCGACGACCAGCGTGGGGTCGAATGCCATCTGCGAGGCCACCGCTCTAGGACTCGGCGCGGGTGTAGACGAGGCGCTCACCGACGCCCCCGGACCGCCACACGTCGTTGCACGCCTCGGCCATCCGGTCGAGCCCGTCCACGATCGTGGCGTACACGTTGCCCGGCACCCACCCGACGTCCGCGTTCAAGAGCAGGTTGTTGCGGCCGTAGAAGATGGCGAGGTCGATGACGCCGGGCAGCGCGTGGATGTTCTTCTCCTCCTTGAACTTGCGGTCGAGCATCCCGCCCGAGAAGGAGAAGTAGACGACGTCGCCCGGGATGGGGGTGACTGTCGGGTTCTCCAGGCCGACCTCTTCCTCGGAGAACCGCTCGACCATCGTGTAGACCTCGTTGCGCGCGTACTTGGCGTGGTACGCGTCACCGCCCAGAGGCAGGGCGCGCCAGACCGCCTCGCACGTCCGCGGCGCGTCCTTCTCCAGCAGCTCCGCGACGCATGAGACGCCGCGACGCTCCAGTGTGATGGTCATGAGCTTGGGCATGCTGGACCTCCCCGTGAACAGGGGTGGGCGAGAGCGTCGCCACCCGAAGGACTCTTCCTTTAGAGCGCTCTGGGATCCGTCCTGGCCTGTGCATGGGCAACGGTTGCGACGGTCTTGCAGCACGTGTCAGTGCGGTGAACCGGGGCCGCGGTGCACCGCGCTGATTGTTGACAATCCTACGAACGCTTCCTAGCGTGTCAATGCCTCCCCGAGTTGCCTTCACGTAAACTCCGCACACCCCGGAAGTGACGCCGATGGAGCCTGTTCAGCACGCCGCCGGTGGGCCGCCTGACGTGGTGGTTCTCGTGGGGGACGACCACCCGCGCGGAATGGCGGAGGCGGAGGGGCTCGCCCGTATCCGCTACGTGCGCGAAACGGAGCTGGCCGGGGCGCTTCCGGGAGCGGACGCCGTCTTCGTGTGGGACTTCCTGTCGGACGCGCTCGCCGGCGCGTGGCCGTCCGGGGACGCCCCGGGCTGGGTGCACATCGCGAGCGCCGGAGTCGACCGGCTGCTGTTCCCCGCCCTGGTCGAAGGCGACACGATCGTCACCAATTCGCGAGGGGTGTTCGACGAGCCGATCGCCGAGTACGTCCTCGGGCTCGTGCTGGCCTTCGCCAAGGACCTTCCCGCCACCCTGCGGCTGCAGGCGGAGCGGCGCTGGCGGCACCGCGAGACCGAGCGCGTCACCGGCGCCCGCGCGCTGGTCGTCGGCACCGGGCCGATCGGCCGCGCCATCGGCCGCCGGCTGACCGCCGCCGGGCTCGCCGTCACCGGCGCCGGCCGCACCGCCCGGCGCGCCGATCCCGATCTCGGGACCGTCCTGCCGATGGAGCGGCTGGACGAGGCGCTCGCCGAGGCCGACTACGTCGTGCTCGCCGCGCCGCTCACCCCGCGGACGCGCGGGATGATCGACGCCGCCGCGCTGGACCGGATGCGCCCGTCCGCGCGGCTGATCAACGTGGGCCGCGGCGCGCTGGTCGCCGAACCCGACCTCGTCAAGGCGCTGCGCGACGGCCGGATCGCGGGCGCCGCGCTGGACGTCTTCGAGGACGAGCCGCTGCCGCCGTCCTCCCCCCTCTGGGAGATGCCGAACGTCGTCGTCTCCCCGCACATGTCCGGCGACGTGGTCGGCTGGCGGGACGAGCTGGTCCGGCTGTTCACCGACAACCTCGGCCGCTACACGTCCGGCCGCCCGCTGCGCAACATCGTCGACAAGCGGCTCGGCTATGTCGGATCGAACCAGAGGGGGGAGCCATGACCGACGCGGCCGACCTGACCGCGACCGAACTGCTGGCGGAGTACGAGGCGGGGACGCTGTCCCCGGTCGAGGCCGCCGAGGCCGTCCTCGCGCGCATCAGGCGGGACGACCGGGAGCTCAACGCGTTCTGCCTGGTCGACGAGGAGACGACGCTCGACATGGCGCGGGCGGCGGCCGACCGCCGGGCGCGCGGCGCGGTGCTCGGGCCCCTGGACGGCGTGCCCGTGTCCATCAAGGACGTCCTGCTCACCCGCGGCTGGCCCACCCTGCGCGGCTCCACGACCATCGACCCCGCCGGCCCCTGGGACGAGGACTCCCCGGCCGTGGCGCGGCTCCGCGAGCAGGGCGCGGTGTTCGTCGGCAAGACGACCACGCCGGAGTTCGCCTGGAAGGGCGTCACCGACGGCCCGCTCACCGGCGTCACCCGCAACCCGTGGGACACCTCCCGCACGCCGGGCGGGTCGAGCGGCGGCGCCGCGGCGGCCGTCGCGGCGGGCATGGCGCCGCTCGCGCTCGGCACCGACGGCGGCGGCTCGGTCCGCATCCCCGCCGCGTTCACCGGCATCTTCACCATCAAGCCGACGTACGGGCGCGTCCCGCACTACCCGGCGAGCCCGTTCGGGACGCTCGCGCACACCGGCCCGATGACGAACACGGTGGCCGACGCCGCGCTGCTGCTGGACGCGGTGTGCGGCGCCGACGGCCGCGACTGGTCGGCGCTGCCGCCGCCGGACGTCCCCTTCGCCGGCGGCGGGCCGGACGACCTCACCGGCCTGCGCGTCGCGTTCAGCCCGGACCTCGGGTTCGCGGAGGTCGATCCGGAGATCGCGGCGTCGGTCGCGGCCGCGGCCGAGTCCTTCACCGAGCTGGGCGCGAAGGTCGAGCAGGCCGATCCGGGGCTCGGCGGCGACCCCGTCGAGGAGTTCGAGGTCCTGTGGTTCGCGGGCGCCGCCAAGGTCGTCGAGCACCTGCCCCCCGAGGCCCGGGCCCGGCTCGACCCGGGCCTGCGGGAGATCTGCGAGCAGGGCGCGCGGTACTCGGCCGCCGACTACCTCACCGCCACGGCCCGCCGCATGGAGCTGGGGCGCCGCATGGGCCTCTTCCACGAGCGGTACGACCTGCTGCTGACCCCGACGATGCCGATCGCCGCGTTCGAGGCGGGCCGGGAGGTGCCGGAGGGCTCGCCGTCCCCGCGCTGGACGAGCTGGACCCCGTTCACCTACCCGTTCAACATGACCCAGCAGCCGGCCGCGAGCCTGCCGTGCGGGTTCACCGCGGGGGGCCTGCCCATCGGCCTGCAGGTGGTCGGCGCCCGGCATGCGGACGCCCTGGTCATGACCGCCTGCGCGGCCTTCGAGCGGGCCCGCCCGTGGCGCGGCCGGCGGCCGTAGCGGACGCGCGGTTCACGCGAAGGCGATGACCGCGCGGCCGCGGTGCACGCCCTCGTCCATCGCGGCGAGCACGCGCGGCGCCTCGTCCAGCGTGACCGGGGTGACCTCGGGGACGATCCCGTGCGCCACCGCGAAGTCGAGGGTGTCGCGCAGGTCGTGCGGCGACCCGGACGGGACGCCCATCACCCGGATCCGGTTCATCACGAGGGCGGCGGGCGGCACGCTCACGTTCTCGGCGCCCATGCCGAGGTAGAGCAGGGTGCCGTCGGGGCGCAGGCCGCCGAACGCGGCGAGGCCGGTCGCGGTGTCGGGCGCGGTGTTGACCACCACGTCCGCGCCGCCCCACGCCTTCAGGGCCTCGGCCGGGTCCTGCTCGGCGGTCGCGACGAACTCCTCGGCGCCGGCGGCCAGCGCCTCCTTCTCGGCGCGGCGGGACCGGGACACCACGGCGACGCGGGCGCCCATCGCGGCGGCGAACCGGAGCGCCATCGTGCCGACGCCGCCGGTGCCGAGCACCGCGACCCGCGACCCGGCGCGGGCGCCGGCGTGCCGGAGCCCGTTGAAGGCGGTGATCCCGGCGCACATCAGCTGCGCGCCGGCCACCGGGTCCAGGCCGTCCGGCAGCGGGGTGACGAACCCGGCGCGGCCCACGAAGTACTCGGCGTAGCCGCCGTCGGTGCTGACGCCCGTGATCTGCTTGGGCGCCCCGGTGCACAGGATCTGGTCGCCGCGCGCGCAGTAGTCGCAGTGGCCGCAGGAGCCGTGGATCCACCCGGTGCCGACGGGGGTGCCGACCGCGGGCCAGTCGACGCCCTCGCCGAGCGCGGCGACGACGCCGCTGATCTCGTGCCCGGGGACGGTCGGGTACCTCCCGAACGGGTAGTTGCCGCGCAGGTGGTTGACCTCGGAGTAGCACATCCCGCACGCGGTGACCTTCACCAGGACCTCGCCCGGGCCCGGCTCCGGCACGGCGCGGTCGACGATCTCCAGCGGCTGGCCCGCGGCGGACAGCACGGCGCTGCGCATGAGCGCATCCCCTCTCGTGTCTCCGGCGGCCGCGACCGGCCGCCATAGCGTTGATATAGCAATGACTATAGTGGCGCTACATGCTTCTGCATAGCGATGCTCGCCAGATTTCTGTAACATCGATGTTGTGACTGCTCAGAAGGACCCCGACACGCGGGACCGGATCGTCCGCGCGGCCGCCAAGCTGATCGCCGAGGCGGACGGCGAGCCGGTCTCGACGCGCGCCGTGTGCGCGGCCGCCGGGGTCGGCGCGCCGACCCTCTACCACTACTTCGGCGACAAGCGCGGCCTGTTCGACGCCGTCGCCGCGCACGGGTTCGAGCGGTACCTGCGGAGCAAGCGGGCCCAGCCCAGCACCGGCGACCCCGTCGACGACCTGCGCCAGGGCTGGGACCTGCACGTCGAGTTCGGCCGCACGCACCCCGCGTTCTACACGCTGATGTACGGCTCGTCCCGCACCCCGCCCGTCGCGGAGGAGGCGGACCAGATCCTGACGGGCCTCGTGGAGGCGGTCGCCCGCGCCGGGCGGCTCCGCGTCCCCGTCGGGACCGCCGTCCGGATGATCCACGCCGCCGGGGTCGGCGTCACGCTGGCGCTCATCTCCGGCGAGGACGACGGCGAGCTGTCCGTCCGGACCCGCGAGGCGGTGCTGACCGCGATCACCATCCCGGAGGAGGACACCGACGAGAGCACGCCCGCGGCCCGCGCGGCCGCGCTGCGCGCCGCGCTGAACGCCGGCCCGCCGCCCGCGCTGACCGCGGCGGAGGCGGCGCTGCTCGCCGACTGGCTCGACCGCATCGCGGCCGGCTGAGCGCTACTCGCCCTTCTCCGGCTCCGCGCGGCGCGCCCGCTCCGCGCGCTTGTCCGCCTTGCGCCTGCGGCGCTTCACGCCGACGCCGCCCCAGAGCGCGAAGCCCTTCACCACGACCGTGGGGGAGCCGGGCACCCCCGGGCCGCTCGCCCGCTGGTCGAAGCCGCCCATGATCCCGATGCCCTTGACGTGCACCGTGATGTCCTCGGGCACGATGATCTCGAACCCGCCCATGATCGCCAGCGCGCGGATCGTGACCTGCCCCTCCTCGAACCGGGCCTCGCGCAGGTCGATCTTGCCGCCGCCCCAGAACGCGAACGAGGTGAACTTCCGCGGGACGTTCCACACGCCGGCCCGCTGGAAGCCGCCCATGATCCCGATGCCGATGCGCCAGGACGGCGCGCCCTCCACGGGCCGCCAGTCCGCCCCGGCGGCGGGCGGCGCGGCGGCGCCCGGCGCCGGCAGGTCGCGGGTCAGCGGCGCCAGCTCCCCGTACGTCTTCGCCGCGTACACCGCGTCGAGCCGCTCGTCCAGCTCGGCGAGCGTCAGCCGCCCGTCCCCGGCGGCCTCGCGCAGCACCTGCGCGACCCGCTCCCGATCAGCGTCACCGGCCCGCATCTCCGGCGCCCCCGGACCCCCGGCGCGCTCGGGCAGATCACTCATGCCCGAAGCCTAAACCAGCGGCCTCATTCGTCGTAGTCGAAGGACGCCAGCCGCCGCCGGACCTCCGGGCTGAAGAAGCCCTGCACGAGGACGTCCCTGTGCCGGACGCCCCGGTCGGTCAGCCGCAGCGTTCCCGGAGAGCGCTCCAGCAGAGCCAGATCCTCCAGCACGTCGAGATACGGCCCGAAATGCTCCTCCGGCGCCCCGCCGAGAATCCCCGCGTACCAGTCGAGATCGAGGTCGATCAGGGCGAGGACGAGAGCCTTGCGGCGGCGCTCGTCCGGAGTCATGAGATAGCCGTCCGTCCGCCCGTGCCCGTGCTCGGAGACGGCGTCGAGGTACTGGCGCAGGCCCCGCATGCGGTGCCGGACGCTGTACCCGTTGCGGTAGTCGCACTCCCACAGGTAGCCGCGGGCGCCCGCGCCGATGCCCACGATCGGCTGGAGCGCCCAATGGTTCGCCTTCTGGCGGTAGCCGCCGTCTTCGCCGCGGGCCCATCGGACGTGCGTCTGCCGCCGGTAGCCCTCTTGCCGGAGGCGCTCGTCCGCGTAGTCGTACTTGGCGTACTGGTCGGGGCCGGAGACGCTCAGATACCCCTGCCCCGCGAATCCCGTCCGCGGCCGGAGAGTCAAGGCGTAGGCGCAGACCGTGTCGGGACCCAGTTCGATGACCTTGTCCACGCTGCGGCGCCAGGCGGCGTGGTCCTGCCCCGGCAGGCCGTAGATGAGGTCGACGCACACGTTGCGGAAGCCGGTCTCCGCCACGATGTCCAGCGCCTTGTAGGGGATGTCGGAGGCGTAGGCGCGGCCGATCCCCGAGAGTTCGGCGTCCTCCAGCGATTGGAAACCGAGGTTCACCCGATTGATCCCGAGCCGCCGGAACTCCCGGAACTTGGCCGGTTCTACCGTGCTCGGGCTGACCTCCATCGCCACCTCCGGCACCTGCTGGAGGTCCGTGCCCAGCTGCTCGGAGACCCCGTCGAGAACCGTGGCGAGCTGGGCGGGGGACATGACGGACGGTGTGCCCCCGCCGAGGTACACGGTGTCGAGGGGAAGGCCGCGCAGCATATCGGCGTATCCGGCCAGCTCCTTCAGCAGAGCGGCAATGTAGGCGTCGATGAGGTCGTCGTCGGACGAGGCGACCGAGAACAGATTGCAGAAGCCGCAGATCTGCTCGCAGAACGGGAAGTGGAGATAGAGGTTGAGCGGCCCCCGCGCGGCTTCGAGGGACCGGGTGACGGCCTCGGTGAGCGCGTGCGGCTCAATCCGCCCGTAGGCCTGCCGCGGCGGATACATGTAGGCGTAGTCCGCGCGTACCTCTCGATCGAGAAGAGCGGAGATCTCCTCGGCGGTTCCGGCCGACACATGAACCTTCACTCGTGGGCCTCCGCCTCGCTCCGCACTCCGGTTCCGCCGATGCCCCGCCCGTTGTCCCGGTGCCAGGCCATGAGGTGCCGCGCGTTGGGCGACAGCTCGTCCCAGAGTTCCGCGGCCTCGGCGTGGGTGAAAAAACGCAGCCCGTCGAATTCGGCTTCGCCGGGGAACGGCTCACCACCGGTGATCCGCGCCTCGTACCAGTGGCATTGCACGCTTCTCCCGGCCTCGGTGAACTCGCAGCCGCCGAGGCGGCCGCCCACCGCGACCGCGACGCCGAGCTCCTCGCGCAGCTCGCGCCGCACCGCCTGCTCCGGCCGCTCCCCGCGCTCGATCTTCCCGCCGGGCAGCTCCCACCGCGGCCGCGGGGTCCGGCGGTGCAGCAGCAGGATGCGCGAGGAGTCGTCGGTGATGACTCCGCCCGCGACGCGCAGCGTGGTCACCTGGGGCAGTGTAGTACCTGGCCAGTTCACGCCATTGCCCTGCCGCGGAGGGGTTGTGCATTCTTGGATGCACGGCTCGGTGAAGGGGGGCGGCGTTGGAGCTGAATCTCATCGCCCTGGTCTGCAAGCAGGACCAGGAGGCGCTCCAGCGATCCGGTCTCATCGGACCCGGCACCGGCGGGCAGCCGTTCTCGGTGGCGCCGTGGACGGAGAACCGGATCGTCCGCCGCGACAGCCCTCCGCTGCGGTCGACCGAGTACCGGGTGAGCCATTTCCTTTTCGAGGCCGACCGTTTCGAGGTGCTGCGCGCGGATGGCGCGGACGCGTCCATGGACTTGGACGAACGGCTGGTCGGCTGCAATGCGATCCTGCTCTTCGCCGGCCCGAACTCGGCCGGCCGCAACGGCATCGCCGATCTGATCGAACGGGTCGCCGCCGACCCTTCGTGCAAGCCGTTCTTCGTGGTGTTCGCCCTGTGCGCGGACAGCGGGGACGTGGTCGGGCAGCTCGGCACGCTGCGGCTTCCGCATTTCCGCATCCCGGGCGAAGAGCAGATAATCCCGCTCAACGGCGACCGCTCGGGCAATCTCCGGAACCACCAGTGGGAATTCGCCGACGCGGTCAAGGAGGTGCAGGAGGCTCAGCTGGAGCAGCCGACGCTCGGCGTCGGCGCGCTGCTGGTGAGCCGCGACGAAGGGCTGTTCTTCCTCTCCCGCCGGACCTGGAAGAACGGCTACGACATGCTCGGCACCTTCGGCGGCCCGCTGCAGGCCAACGGGACCGTCGTGGACACCGTCCTCCGCTACGGGGAGCAGCGCTTCCGCATACAGCGGAGCCAGATCACCGCGGGGCCCATGCTGGCGTGCACGAATATGCGCGGCGAGAACGGCCACTACGTCGACATGACGTTCCTGTTCACCACGCCGAGACGTCTCGAACTCTCCGTGGAGGGCACCAAATGGTGCACGATCACGCAGATGCAGCAGTACCTGGAGCAGGGCCGGCTCTACACGCCCGTCGCGAACGCCTTCATGCGCTACTGCGCCCTTGAGTCCTACAACCGGCTGAGCCGGGCACTGGTGTCGCCGCCGGCGCTGTCATGGATCCAGCCGGACTACGTCGAGGCGGCGGCGCTGCCCACCGACCAGCTGCTCGAGGTCGCGACTCTCCTGCGGAGCAACGAGCCCCGCAAGGAACTGTGGCCGCTGTTCTTCGAGAGCCGGTAGGCGGCGCCGGTGATGACGGTGAGACCTCAAGCGGCGCTGCTGGTCGGGACGCCCGCGGCGGGCAAGACGTCGGTGGCCCGCCGCATCCGCCGGCTCACCGGCGGGCGGGCGGAGACACTGCAGCTCGACGAGGTGCACCGGCGGCTGTGCCCGCCGCCCGGGGACGGGCGCAGGTACCACTACGAGCACGGCATGCTCGTGCTGGACGACCGGGCGTGCCTGATCGCCGAGGCGCTCGACGAGCTGAACGCGCTGCTCGCAGCTCGCCGGCGCACTCGTTCACTG
>NZ_JBIQHY010000140.1:0-17340 GCF_044508335.1 Actinomadura sp. | reverse complement strand
GGGGTCATGTCGAGTTCCTTGGCCAGCTCCTCCGGGGTGGGCTCGCGGCCCAGGTCCTGGAGCATCTGCCGCTGCACGCGGGCCAGCTTGTTGATGACCTCGACCATGTGCACCGGGATGCGGATGGTGCGCGCCTGGTCGGCCATCGCGCGGGTGATCGCCTGCCGGATCCACCAGGTGGCGTACGTGGAGAACTTGTAGCCCTTGGTGTAGTCGAACTTCTCGACCGCGCGGATCAGGCCGAGGTTGCCCTCCTGGATGAGGTCCAGGAACAGCATGCCGCGGCCGGTGTAGCGCTTGGCCAGCGAGACCACCAGGCGGAGGTTGGCCTCCAGGAGGTGGTTCTTGGCGCGGCGGCCGTCCTCGGCGATCCACTCGAAGTCTTCGAGGTCCTCCTGGGACATGGTGGACGCGGACGCGGCGAGGCGCTCCTCGGCGAAGAGGCCGGCCTCGATGCGCTTGGCGAGCTCCACCTCCTGCTCGGCGTTGAGCAGCGGGACCTTGCCGATCTGCTTGAGGTAGTCCTTCACCGGGTCGGCGGTGGCGCCGGCGGCGGCGATCTGCTGGGCGGGCGCGTCCTCGTCGTCGTCGCCGAGGGTGAAGCCCTCCTCCTCGGCCGGGGCGGCTCCCTCGGCGCCCGCCTTGGCGGCGGTCTTGGCGGCGGCGGGGGCGACCGGGGCGGCCTCCTCCTCGTCGGCCTCGGGCTCCTCGACCTCGACGGCCGCGTCGACCTCCAGCTCGACGTCGAGGTCGGCCAGGTCGGCGTCGAGGTCGACGTCGACCTCGTCGTCGACCTCCGGCTCGTCGCCCTTCTTGGCCGGGGCGGCCTTCGCGGGCGCGGCCTTGGCCGGCGCCCCCTTGGCGGCGGCGGCCTTCTTGGCGGGCGCCGCCTTCTTCGACTTGGCGCCCTTCGCGCCCTTGGCCGGCGCGGCCTTGCGGGCGGCGGGCCTGGCGGCGGCCGGGCGCGGCTCGGCGGCGGCCTCCTCCGGCGCGTCGTCGCCGACGACGGCGGTCACCGTGTCGGGTTGCTCCTTGGCGGCGGCCGCGGTCTTCGGCCTGCGCGCCGCCGGCGTCGCGCGCTTGCGCGGACGCTTGGGCGCCGCGGAGTCGGCAGCGCTCACCATGACGGTCACACCCTCCTTGCTGAGGCTCCGCAGAATGCTGGAGGCCTTCGACACGGGGATGTCGGCCTCCTCGAACGTACGGCGTACGTCGTCGGCTTCGAGGTAACCCTGGGACCGTCCACGCTCGATCAGCTGCGCGATGACGTGATCGTGCAGATCCGACGCTTTCGAGGTCGAGCTAGCAGGCGACACAAATACCTCTCGAACGAACGTGTGGCTTGGTTGACCCAAGTGCCCTGACGGGCCCGGCCTCACACTGGGTGGGACCACACACGGAGCGGACCACCGGTGCGGGACGGCAGCGTACCCGCTCTGTCTGGGTCAAGCATTCTGGCACTGCTGCGCATTCCGCCCTGAAGTCCTACCCGGTAACTCTCCACCTTAGAGGGCGCGGGACGGTCCTTCGAACGTGCTGCTCCGTCTCCACGCGTCTCAGGCGGGGCTTCACGCGGGCTCGGGCGGGACGTGCAGGGCGAGCACGGTCACATCGTCCACCTGCTCGTATCCGGCAAGCATCCGATCGACCAGGAAGTCGACGAGTCTCTCGGGATCTCCTACCACTTCAGGTGGGGCGTCCTCGGCCACGGCGACAAGCTCCTCCAGCCCGGCGTCCACCCCACGCCTACGGTTCTCCACAAGTCCATCGGAATAGAAGACCACAGTGTTGCCGGTTTCGATGGAAAAACTTGTCTGCTGCCTCTGGCTGGGCCAGCCGAGCGGTGTTCCCGGCTCCCGCGTGCTGACGCGCGCGGGCGTGTCGGGCGAGATCAGCAGGGGCGGCGGGTGCCCCGCGTTGCTGAACTCCCCGTGCCCGGTCTCGGGGTCGATGACCGCGTACGCGACCGTGGTGAACTGCTCCTCGTCCTCGGTGGCGCTGAACAGCCGGTCGAGGCCGGCCAGGACCGCGGCGGGGCGCGGGTCGTTCAGCGCGAGCGCGCGCAGGGCGTTGCGGACGCGGCCCATTCCGGCCGCGGCGAGCACGCCCTTGCCCATCACGTCGCCGACGGCGACGGCGAGCCGGTCGTCCGGGAGGCGGAACACGTCGTACCAGTCCCCGCCGACCTGGACGTGCCGGGTGGCGGGGTTGTAGCGGGCGGCCAGCACCATGCCCGGCAGCTGCGGTAGGTCGCTGGGCAGGAGGCTGCGCTGGAGCTCCTCGGCGGTGCGGTGCTCGCGCTCGAACAGCAGCGCCCGCTCGACGGCCAGCGCGCACTGCCCGGCCAGCGCCTCCAGGAAGACCCGCTCCTCCTCGGTGATCTCCCTGGGCCGGGTGAACGAGAAGCGCAGCGCGCCGATCGGGGCGCCGGCCGCGAGCAGCGGCAGGCCCACCCAGGCCCGCTCCTCGGTGTGCTGGGCGAACAGGTCGCGCTCGCCGTGGCCGAGCTGCAGGCGCAGGCTGTCGGGATGCTCGGCCAGGAACGGCCGGCTCTCGCGCACCGCCACCGACATCACGGTCTGGTCGCTGACCTTGATGTCGTCGCGGGAGGCGGGGCTGGTCTCGCCCTCCGCCTGGGACGGCGCCACGATGCTGAGGCGCAGCTTGTCGTCGTCCAGCAGCGCCACGGCCGAGTAGTCGGCGCCGATGGCGGACCGCCCGACCTCGGTGATGACCTGGACGACCTGGGACACGGTCAGCGCCTCGGCGAGCATCGACGTGGCCTGCTGGAGGCGGGCGGTGCGCAGCGCCGCCGCGGACAGCTGCTCGGTCAGCCGGCCGCGCATCTCCTCGGCCTCGCGCTGGCCGGTGACGTCGGTGTTGGCGCCGACCCACTCGATCACCGTGTCGCCCTGCCAGATCGGCACGGCCCGGACGTCGAAGTGCCGGTAGGTGCCGCTCTTGGTGCGGATGCGGTAGTTGGTCTCGAAGACCCGGTTCTCCGCGACGCACTCGCGCCAGGCGGCCTCGATGCGCGGCCGGTCCTCGGGGTGCACCACCGACAGCCAGCCGCCGACCGCGTAGTCGTCGGGCGTCTGCCCGGTGATCGCGCGCCACTCGGGCGCGTCGTCGATCACGCCGCCGGCCGGCGCGGCGACCCACACCACCTGGGCGCTGGCCTCCACGAGCGAGCGGTAGCGCTGCTCCTTGCGGCGGATGACCTCCTCGGCGCGGCGGCGCTCGGTCACGTCCAGGGCGGTCAGGACGACGCCGAGGTGCTCGCCGTCGCCGTTCCTGGCGGGCAGCCAGGTGCAGGACAGGATGCGCTCCTCGACGGCCGTGGCGACGCCCGCGGCGTCCTCGGACGCCCCGCCGGGATCCGCGGCCGGGACGACGAGATCGGGGTCGCTGACCGGGCGGTCCTCGTCGATCACCGTCCGCAGCGCCGTCTCGAACGCCGCCGCGAGCGGCTCGGGCAGCGCCTCGGACGGCCTGCGCTGCTGCAGGTCGCGCACGGGCACGCCCAGCAGCGCGGCGAGCGCGTCGTTGGCCCGGCGGCAGCGCAGCTCGCGGTCGAAGAACGCGAGGCCGCCGGGGGCCTCCTTCAGCAAGGTCGCGTACAGTGCGGCGTCGGACGCATCCATGGGCTGCCCCTCCACCCCTGAGACGCGGGGATGCGGGACGGACGTCTCGGTGCTCATGGACAACACCTCCGCCCCAGAGGGTCCCGTACCGCGCGGCAAGTCTTCATCACTATGAGTGAATGGGAGCAGGCTAGCGCTCCCGCCTCCATCACAACACCGGTCGGAGTCAGGTATTCATCATCCCGATGGTTCGCCGTGTACGGAACCCCTGCTGAACATCCTTGTCCCTTCGGTCCCGGACGAACGCGTCGGATTCGGACGCCATCGCAGGGGGACGCCGAGGCGGCCCGCCCGGACGGCGAAAAGGAGATGTTACGGCCCTCGGGCGTCACGGCGCGTCAACTTCCGCCCCCGGGTGTGTCTCCGCCCGCCGTCCACCCGGCGGCCCTCCGGCCCGCGGCCTGCTACTTGGCGGCCTTGGCCGCGGCCTTCTGCTCCTGCTTGAAGGCCCTCACCTTGGCCAGCGACTCAGGGCCGGTGATGTCGGCGACGGAACGGTACGAGCCTTCCTCTCCGTAGACTCCGGCCGCTTCGCGCCACCCCTCCGGCCGGACGCCGTACTGCTTGCCCAGCAGCGCCAGGAAGATCTGCGCCTTCTGCTTCCCGAAGCCGGGGAGGCCGTTGAGGCGCTTGAACAGCTCCTTGCCGCTGTCGACGCCCTTCCACACCTTCTCGGCGTCCCCGTCGTAGTTCTCCACGAGGTACCGGCACAGCTGCTGGACGCGCTTGGCCATCGACCCGGGGTAGCGGTGGACGGCGGGCTTCTCCGACAGCAGCGCCGCGAACCGGTCCGGGTCGCACGCGGCGATCTCGTGCGCGTCCAGGTCGTCGGCGCCGAGCCGCTGCGCGATGGTGTAGGGGCCGGAGAAGGCCCATTCCATCGGGATCTGCTGGTCGAGCAGCATGCCCACCAGGGCGGCCAGCGGGCTGCGTCCGAGCAGCTCGTCGGCTTCCGGGCGCTGTGCGAGGTGAACCTTCGTGGCCATGCGGCCAGCTTAGGGCGGGGCCGAGATCTGTCAGAAGTCTTACGTGTCCCGCCGGACCCTGGCGCGGGGCGGCCCGCGGTGCTCGAATGAAGACGTGAACGAGGAGGAGCGAACGAAGGGCGCTCCCGTGGGGCGGCGGGTGGTGCTCGGGATGCTCGGCCTCGGCGTCGCGGGGGTCGCCGTCGGAGCGTCCGTCCAGGACAAGGTGAGCCGGACCCTGGCGCCGGTAGGACCGATCGGGGACGTCCTACCTGCGGCCGGCGGGTTCCGCTACTACTCCGTGACCGGCAGTGTGAAGCGGCACAGCGCGGCGACCCACCGCGTGACCGTCGGCGGCCTCGTCGAGCGGCCGCAGGCGTTCCGGCTGGCCGATCTGGCGCGGCTGCCCCAGACCGTCCTGGACCGCGACTTCCAGTGCGTGACCGGCTGGCGCGTCCCGGACGTGCACTGGGTCGGGGTGGCCCTGCCCGACCTGCTGGACGCGGTCGGCGTGTCGCCGCAGGCCCGCGCCGTGCGGTTCACGTCGTTCGACGGCGTCTACACCGAGTCGCTGACGCTGGAGCAGGCGCGCCGCAGGGACGTCCTGGTGGCCACCCAGATGGACGGGAAACCGGTCTCGCACGACCACGGCGGGCCGACACGGCTCTACGTGGCGCCCATGTACGGCTACAAGTCGCTGAAGTGGCTCGGCGGAATCGAGCTCACCGACAAGGAGGAGCCCGGCTACTGGGAGAACCTCGGGTACGACGTGGACGCCTGGGTGGGGCGGTCGAACGGGCGCAACGATGCCCCCACATGACACGCCCTCACACGACACACCCCCACATGACACGCGGCGGCGCGGCGCTCACGGACCGGGGGCACCGCGCCTGCTGGTGCGCTTCACGCGCGCTGAGCGGTCCATCCATCACGCGACCGCACTGCTGATGCTCGCCTGCCTGCTGACCGCCGCGCTGCTCTACCTCCCGATGCTGTCGACGCTGGTGGGCCACAGGGAGACGGTCAAGACCGTCCACGTGTGGTGCGGGTTCGCGTTGCCGGCGCCGATCGTGCTGGGCCTGCTGTCCCGTGCGTTCAGGGCCGACCTCTCGCGGCTCAACCGGTTCCACCCGCACGACTGGGAATGGCTCAAACGCAGCGACCGGAGGGCCGTCCGGGGCGGGCGCGGGATCCTGCCGGTGGGCAAGTTCAACGCCGGGCAGAAGCTCAACGCGGCGTTCACGGCGGGCGCCATCCTGGTCATGCTCGGCACCGGCGAGATCATGACGTTCCCGGACCCGTGGGGCGACCGGTGGCGGACGGGCGCCACGTTCGTCCACGACTGGCTCTTCCTCCTCATCGCCGTGGTGGCGGCCGGACACCTGTGGGAGGCGCTGCGGGACCGCGACGCGCTCGGCGGGATGCTCACGGGACGGGTCGACCGAGGCTGGGCGGCGCGTCACCACGCCGCCTGGGCCGACGCCGAACCGGCGGAAGATCGGCCGGAGGAGCGTCCGGGGGAGGCCGGTCCGGAATTTGCCAAACGACGACCCGGCACGTCTTGACTCTCCCGGCAGAAACGCTGGAATGGGACATCGAGGCGGGGATTGCACGGAAGCTCCCGCCAGGGGAGGTCCGTGCCCTGCTCCGCCTCGGCCGGCGGCGTCCCCGCCCGCCGGAACCCCGTGCGCGGAGGTGTGCGCGATATGCCTGCACTGGCCGATCACCGAAGCGAGACGCGCGAGGCACTCGAACGACGGCTCTGCGCGGAGTTCGCTTCCTTCCCCTCGGGCGCGGTCCGGCAGTGCGTGGCCGACGTCCAGGCGTGCATGGCCCATCTCGGGCTGGAGGCGACGCCCGCGAGGGTCGAGCGGATGGCGCGCGAGCATCTGACCGGAGTCCTCAAATCGGAGCCGCCGTCCGGGCGGGCCTCCGGCGGAGGGGTGGACGGCTGAGCGATCGGCCGATAGAGGGCGCCGCACCCGGCCGTGTCCCGGTTCGGCCGTGTCCGGGACATCGTCCGCGCGGGATCTGAGAGGCTAGAAGGGTGAGTCCCCGCAGCCGCAGCCGCTCCTCCGGGGACCCTGCCCGGGACGGATCCTCCCCCCCGGCCGAGGTCTCGGCGATTTTCGACGGCATGCTCCAGCACGCCCGCGAACTCCTCGCCGTGCGCAGCCCCCTGGACGCGGAACTGATCGTCAGCGAGATCCTCGGCTCCTGGTGGGGCCGGCGGGTGCCGGGCGGCGACGTCGAGGAGGTCATCGGCGAGGCCCTGGTCGACTACGCCGCGGACGCCGGGACGCCCGCCGCCCTCGCGCTGCTCACCGGGATGGCCTACATGGGCACGCCCCGGCAGGCGGCCAAGGCCGAGCGCGCCGCGCTCGAGCTCATGGCCGGCGGCGTCGCCCGGCCGGGCTGGGCCGACCGGGTGGGGATGGTCGAGCCGGAGGGCTGCTTCGTCTCCAGGGACGTCTTCGGCGACCAGGACTCGATCGTCTGCACTTACACCTACGGCGGCGCCGAGCGGCACGCGCTGGTCATCGTGGTCGACCGCACCAAGGCCGGGGCAGTCCGGCCGGCCGCCGACCCGTCCGGCCCGGACGCGCCCGAGGGCCCTCCGCCGGCGAGCGGGATGGTCAGGGACGCGTGGGTCTCCTCCCGGGTCGACAGGCTCCTCGACCAGTGCCGCCGGGAGGGCCGCGAGAACCCCCTGATGCGGTTCGAGGAACTCGACCCGCGCGACACCGGGGCGCTCCTGCGCAGCGCCCTCGATCTCACCGACGAGCTCGACGACCCGCCGGTGCACGAGAACTTCGGCTCATACCACGCGTTCGTCCGCGCGCGCGTGGACATCCTCCCCCCGGGCGGGAAGACGCCGCAGCCGCCGGTGTACGGGCGCGACAGGCGGGCGACGATCGCGGCCCGCTTCCTCGCCTCCGACGAGGCGGAGGGCCTCTCCGACCGCTCCGCGGCGAGCCGGTGCGTGGACCGGATCATCGACTACGGCTGCACGCACGACTTCGGCCGCCCGCTGCGGGTGTCCCCGGTCAAGTGCGAGATGTTCCTCCTCGACTGGCTGCCGAGGAAGGTCCTGCTCTCCCCGACGGAACAGGAGGCCGTCCCGCACGTGCTGGCCGCGTGGGTCCGGTGGGCGGGCGCGCGCACCGGCCTCCCGGAGGAGGGCATCAGGGCGACGCTGGACGCCCTGTGGGACGCGACGGCGAAGTTCGCCGACGCCTACCGCGACCCGGCCGCCTTCGGCCTCGACCGCGACCTGGTCGGCCGGCTGCTGCCCGACGGCGACCTGGAGGCGCTCCCCCGGCGGGCGTTCGCGCTGCCCTTCCTGTCGGGCACCCACCGGCGGTCGGGGCGGCACGGGTTCGTCAACCTGTCGAAGCTCGATCCGTCCGATCCCGGCGACCGCCGCGTGATCCTGGAGTTCGAGCACCCGGGCGCCGACGAGGCGCATCTCGACGCGCACGAACGCCTGGCGGAGATGCTGTGGGACGGCCGACCCCCGCAGCTGTGGACGACCGCCCAGGCGCTGCTCGACGTGGGCTACGAACGCCACCAGATCCTGCACAAACTCATCGACGTCCTGGACCGCTCGGAGGGCGACCCGGAGGCCCTCCGCGAAGCCCTGAGTGTGCTTCGTCACGAACCCCCGCCCGAGTGAACTCCCGGTTTGCGCGCGGCGTCCCCTGCGACAATCATCGGGATCCGGGCATGGTCTCGCTGGGTCCCGGGGCCCGGGGCCGGCCCCCGGTCGTAGGGAGTGATCTTGTTGGAGTGGTCCGAGTTCGCCCGGCGGCTGGGACGTGAGCTGGCGGGGCTCGAGCGCGACACGATCCTCATCGTGCGCGAGCGCGAGGAGAGCCGTCACTACGTCCAGGCCATGCGCGAGCCCGACCGGCTCTACGCCGAGGCCGTGAGCAACAACTTCCTCGACGGGCCGCTGCTGCTCACGGTGGCGGACGAGGAGGTCATGAGCGACGCGGGCTGGCGCCCGCCCGCCGACCCCGCGCCGCGCAACTGGTGGACGGAGCTGCCCGGGGCGGGCACCCCCGGCGGGATGCTGAGCGTGACGGACGGCGACTACTCGCGGCTGGCCGACGTGATGGTCACGGCCCTGCGGGACGTCCAGGGCGTCCGGCGCCCGTCCGACCTCGTGTACGAGTCGTTCCACCGGCACGGGACCGGCCTCATCGAGCTCCCCGACTTCGGCATCGACGTCGCCGACCCGTCCCGCGTGACCAGGCGGCGGGCGACGGCGGGCGGCGCCCTCCCGGGCGCGCCGGACCCGCTGGCGGCGGACCCGCTGGCGGCGGGCACTCCCCCGGCGGGGACCCCGATGCCGCTGCCGACGGACGGCGTGCCGGGCGCGGACGCCGAGCTCCTCGAACCCCGGCTGGCGGAGGCCAAGGCGAACGGCGACAACACCACCTACTTCCGGCTGCTGGCGGGCGCCGACCTGGTGCTCCCGGCGACCGCCTCCGCCGTCGAGGACCCCGACCGCGCCGAGTTCCCCACCATCGCTATCGGCGGCGACACCTACGTCACGGTGTTCACCTCGCCGGGCGCGCTGGCGCGCACGGGCGACCGGCATCCCGGCCTGTACCGGCGCACGTCCTTCGCCCGGCTGGCGTCCGGTTGGCCCGACCCCGCGTGGCGGGTGGCGATCAACTGGGGGCTGCCCAGCGAGGTGCTGCTCGACTCGTCCGTCCTCGGGCGGCTGACCGGCGTCCAGGACGCGCCGCCCGCCGCCGCGCTCGACGCCCCCAACCCGTACGGGACGGTCGACCCCCACGCGCTCTCGGGGCCGAACCCGGTCGCCGGGGGGCCGACCTCCGGCCTGAACGGTTCCGCCCCGGGCGCCGACGCACCCGGCGACGATTCGCACACGGCGATCGACCCGTACACGGCGGCCGACCTGAAGGCGGCCCTGGAGCGCGGCGGCCCCGAGCCGGAGGCGCGCGAACCGGCGCCGGCCGCGGCACCGCCCCTGGGCGCCCCGCCGGACAAGCCGCCGCGCGGAGCGCCGGACCGGGCACCGGACGGACCGCCGCCGGACGGACCGCAGGACGGCCCGCCGCCGGACCGGGCGCCGGACCGGGCACCGGACGGGGGCGCGCCGGAGGGGGCGCCCGCGCCGCGGCCGAGGCCCGCCGGTGTGCCGATGAGGCCGCCGCACGGCACCCGCCTCTGGCGGTCGGCCGGCGACGGCGACGAGACGCCGCTCGCGGTGTACGACGCCATCGGCGGGGTCTGGACCCAGGTGCGGACCGACGCCGTCCCGGCTCCCCGGACCGACTGACGCGGCGTTCGGCTACTGTCTAGTACAGGACGGACGTGGAAGTGGACCCGAGTGGACTGGAACGACTTCGCCAAACGGCTGACGCTGGAGCTGTCCCGGCTTCCGGTCACGTCGTTCCTCATCGTGCAGGGGCCGAGCGGGCTGCCGTACGCCCAGGCCATGAGGTCGGAGGGCGTGCTGGACGCCGAGGCCGTCGGCAGCGCGTTCCTGCCCCGCCCGCTGGCGCCCCGGCAGGAGCGGCGGCTCCGCGCGCTCGGCTGGGAGCCGCCGGACGAGGAGGAGCGCAAGAACTGGTGGGACCGGTTCACCTGGCGTGACCGCGGCGGCCGCGCCTCCGCCGAGCACCTGGAGGCGTGCGCGATGCTCGCCGGGCAGATGGTCGGCGCCTTCCGCGACGTGTACGGGATCGAGTCGCCGCTCGAACTGGTCTACCAGGCGAGCAAGGCGGGCCCGGACGGCGGGCCGCTGGCGCTGCCCGGCCTCGGCATCCCGCTGGCCGTGCCCGAGGACGAGCGCCGCTCCGCCGCGTCCTCCGCGCGCGCCTCCCGGCCCTCCGGCTCCGCCCTGGAGACCGCCCTCACCGACGCCCGGGAGCGCGGCGACCAGCAGGGCTACCTGGAGCTCCTGGCGCGCGCGGTCCTTTACCTGCCCTCGCCGGGAGAGCCCGGGGAGGCGGGGCGCCAGTTCGCCACTGCGCAGTTCGGGGACGGCACGTTCGTCCTGGCGTTCACCTCGCCGGAGGCGATGGACCGCTCCCTGCAGGGCCAGGCCGTCCACCACCGCGAGGCGACGCTGGCGGAGCTGGCCCGGCGCTGGCCGCATCCCGAGTGGCAGCTCGCGGTCAACCCGGGGCTGCCCAGCGCCTCGTACCTGGACGCCAAGGCGCTCCTGGAGCCGGAGGAGCCGCGCAAGCCCGTGCCTCCGGTGCCGACGGACGTCCACGTGGCGGGCCCGTCGTCCCGCCGCCCGTCACGCACGCGGACCCGCGGCGTCAAGCCGCCCCGCAGCGGCTCCGGCGCCCGCCGGCAGGCGCCCAGGCCGGTGCAGAGCCCCGAATCGGCGCGGAGCCGACCGGAGCCGTCCCCGGCCGCTTCCGCGCCGCCACAGGCGCCCACAGACCCGCGCGACGACTCCGGCGCGCTGCGCCCGCCCGACCGCCGACCGCAGCCCCCGGCCCCGACCGACCGGCCCGCCGAGCGACCGGCCGAGCGACCGGCCGAGCGGCCGGCCGAGCGGCCGGCCGAGCGCGCCCCCGAGCGACCGGCCGAACCGGCCCGGCCGCCCGCGCCCCAGTCTCCCGCGGCGCCGGCCGCGCATCCGGCGGTGCCCGCCCCGCGGCCGCAGGCGCCCGCCGCGCGGCGCCCCGCCGAGCAGCCCGTCGCGGCCACCCGGCCGCAGACCGCCGTGCCGCCGCGCCCGGCGCCCGCCCCGCGGCGCCCCCCGGCTCCCGCGCCGCGCAGGCCCGAGACCCCGGCGTCCCGGGAGACGCCGAGCGACCCGCACGGCCTGCCCGTCGCGCCGCTCTACGGCCAGGGCGGCAGGGACCAAGGCGGCAGGGACCAAGGCGGCAGGGACCGGGGCGGCCGGCGGCCGGGCGACGGGGAGCGGGGCGGCGGCGAGAGCGTCCCCGCCGCCGCGCAGCCGGGCGACCTCGGGTCGGCGGACGCCGCCCGCGACGGCGCGTCCGAGGTCGTGATGATGCAGAAGGTGGTGCGGCCCGAGCACGTCCAGCACTACCTGGAGGGCGGGTACGACCTGGTCGCCGGTTACGTGCACCGCCTGCAGGACGTCCGGGAGATCAGGTCCCCCTCGGCGATGATCCGGGCGCTCGGGCTCGTGTACGAGGGGTCGCCCTTCTCGCACGCGGACGAGCAGCTCTTCCTGATCCGCTGGCCGGCGGTGAAGCCGGCGCTGTTCCGCCGCCCGCTGGGCGGGATCGACGAGTGGAGCATGGGGATCATCCCGGGCGGCTGGGTGATCGAGCGGGCGCCGTTCCCCGGGTCGGGGTACGCGCCGGGCGACGGCCCCGCCATCCCGGAGTTCAAGATCGAGAGCCAGCGCCTCCCGCACGGCGCCGAGATGTACCGGCTCGACGCGCGCGGCGCGCAGACCCTCGTCGCCGGGTACGACGCCGACCTGCGCAGGTGGCTGGTGAAACTGCCGGGAGGGCGCTGATGGGCATCCGGCACGGCTTCTACGCGGACTGGCGCGGCGCCGAGTACGAGGCGAGCCCCGACGGCGACCGCGTGCGGCTGTACTCCCGGCGGCACGCCGACGGGTTCCGGCAGGTGTCGCCCGACCGCTACGTCCAGGTGGTGCCCCGGTCGGAGGTCGACGGCGTGCGGTACGTGACCACGCACTGCACCTGGCGCGGCGAGCCGTTCGTCGTGCTGGGCGAGCACGACGGCTGGCTGCGCGTGGAGTACTGCGGCGGGAAGGCACCGGTCGCGGAGCGGCTCGGGCTGGAGCTGTTCGACCGCGGCGTCTACCAGGCGTGGGCCTCCAGGCACGAGGTCGAAGACCTGCGCGAAGAGGCCGTCTGAGACGGTGAGCGGGGAGGTCCCGACCATGATGGTCATCGACGTCAACGCCGACCTCGGCGAGGGGTACGGCATCTGGCAGCTGGGCGACGACCTGGCGCTGCTCGACGTGGTCACGAGCGCGAACGTGGCGTGCGGCTTCCACGCGGGCGACCCGCTGATCATGCGGCGGGTGTGCGCGGCGGCCGTGGAGCGCGGGGTGGCCATCGGCGCGCAGGTGTCGTACCGGGACCTGGCCGGTTTCGGCCGCCGGGAGATGGACGTGGCCGCGCCCGAGCTGACCGCCGAGATCCTCTACCAGCTCGCGGCCCTGGACGGCATCGCGCGCGCGGAGGGCGGGCGCGTCGCCTACGTCAAGCCGCACGGCGCGCTCTACAACCGGGTGAGCCGCGATCCCGTCCAGGCGCAGGCGGTGGTCGAGGCGGTACGGGCCTACGACCCGTCGCTGCCGCTGCTGACCCTTCCGGGCTCCGTGGTGCACGACGTCGCCGACGGGCTGACCGTCGTCGCGGAATGCTTCGCCGACCGCGCCTACACGCCGGCCGGCGCGCTCGTGTCCCGGCGCGAGCCGGGCGCGGTCATCCAGGACCGGGAGGCCGTCATCCAGCGCGCGATCAAGATGGCCGTGGAGGGGACCGTGGTCGCGGTCGACGGCAGCGAGGTCGCGCTCAAGGCGCGGTCCATCTGCGTGCACGGCGACACGCCGGGCGCGGTGGCGCTGGCCCAGTCCGTCCGGTCGGCGCTGGCCGAGGCGGGCGTCGCGCTGGAGTCGTTCGCGTGAGAGTCCTGCGGGCCGGTGACGCGGCCCTGCTCGTGGAGACGGGCGACCTCGCCACGTCGCACCGCCTCAACGCCGCGCTGCGCGACGACCCGCTGCCGGGGGTGGTGGACGTCGTGCCGGGCGAGCACACCGTCCTGGTGATCACCGACCCGTCGGCCGACCTCGGCGGCATCGCCGCGCGCCTGCCGCGGCTGCCGCTGCCGGACGACGCGGAGGCCGGCGCGGAGCCGGTGGAGATCCCGGTCGTCTACGACGGCGCCGACCTCGACGAGGTCGCCGAGCTGACCGGGCTGTCGCGGGAGGAGGTCGTCCGGCGGCACTGCGCGGGCGCGTACACGGTCGCCTACCTCGGCTTCTCCCCCGGCTTCGGGTACCTGACGGGCCTGGACCCGGCCCTGCACGTGGCGCGCCGCGCGTCGCCCCGCACCGCCGTCCCGGCGGGGTCGGTGGCGATCGCCGGGCCGTACGCGGCCGTCTACCCGTCCGGGTCGCCGGGCGGGTGGCGGCTGCTCGGGCGCAGCCCGCTGCGGCTGTGGGACGTCGCGCGCGACCCGCCGTGCCTGCTCCGGCCGGGCACCCGCGTCCGGTTCGTCCCGGAGGAGCGGCGTTGATCGAGGTCGTGCGGCCCGGGCCGCTGGCGACCGTGCAGGACCTCGGCCGGCCGGGCCGCGCCCATCTCGGCGTCCCGCGCTCCGGCGCCGCCGACGAGCGCGCGCTGCGCCTGGCGAACCGGCTCGTCGGGAACCCCGAGGGCGCGGCGGGCGTGGAGTTCACGTTCGGCGGCGCGGCGCTGCGGTTCCGCACCCGGGCCTGGGTCGCGGTCACCGGCGCGCCGGTGTCCGTCCGCGTCGCCGGCCGCGCCCACGGGCCGAACGCGCCGTGCTTCGTGCCCTGCGGCGCCCTGGTGGAGATCGGTACGCCTCCGTCCGGCCTCCGCAGCTATCTCGCCGTGCGGGGCGGGATCGCGGTCGAGGAGGTCCTCGGGAGCCGCTCGACCGATCTTCTGTCCGGGCTGGGCCCGGCTCCGCTGGCTCCGGGCGACCGCCTCCCGATCGGAGCGTGCGAGGGCCTGGCCGACATCGTCGTCGACGTCGCTCCCGCGCCGCCCCTGCCGGAGACTCCCGTGCTGCGCGTCCTGCCGGGTCCGCGTGACGACTGGTTCACCGAGGAGGCGCTGGCGACGCTCACGTCCGCGTTCTACGAGGTGTCGCCCGACAGCAACCGCGTGGGGGTCAGGCTGGACGGGCCTCCGCTCGTCCGCGCGCGCGGCGGCGAGCTGCGCAGCGAGGGGGTGGTCACCGGGTCGATCCAGGTGCCGCCCAGCGGGCTGCCGATCATCTTCCTGGCCGACCATCCGACGACGGGCGGCTACCCCGTGATCGCCGTGCTCGGCTCGGCTGCCGTCGCCGCCGCGGCACAGCTGCGTCCGGGACAGCGGCTCCGCTTCCGCCTCTAGGACGGCGGCCGGGCCGGCGGTCAGGTCAGCGGCGCCGGGACGGACCAGTCCAGGTGGGCCACGTCGTTGAAGCCGCGGACCGACGCCAGCTCGCCGAGCCGCACCAGCAGGGAGATCGACGCGTTGTCGGGGGCGAGGAACGCGAAGGGCCGGGCGCCGGTCGCGGCGGCGAGCGCCTGCGCGATCACCCCGCCGTGGGTGAACACCGCGATGCGGCCGCCCGCGTGCGCCGCGCCGAGCCGGGCGAGGCTCTCCTCGACGCGCGCGGCGAACTCCTCGGTGCGCTCCGCGCCGGGGATGACGTCCCAGCGCTCCTCCGCCCACATCCGCTGCGCGACCGGGTCGTTGTCGGCGACCTTCTTGCGGAACAGCCCGCCCTCCCACTCCCCGAGGTGGACCTCGCGCATGCCGGCCTCGACGCGCGGCTCCAGGCCGAGGCGGGCGGCCAGCGGCGCCGCCGTCTGCGCGGTGCGGCGCAGCGGCGTCACGTAGATGGCGTCGAGCTTCTCCTCGGCGAGGCGCTCGGCGACCCGCTCGGCCTGCTCGCGCCCCTCGGGGGCGAGATCGGGGTCGGCCTGGCCGTCCACGAGCGGGAACGGCCGGTCGGCCCGGGCCGGCGCCGAGGCGCCGTGCCTGATCAGGAGGATCTCGGTCGCGCCCTCCGGCGCCTTGTACCGCGTCTGCCGGTACTCGACCGGCTCGTCCCGCTCGTCCACGGACCGCACCCTAGACGACCGATCCGGCGCCGCGCCGGACGGGTCTCGCGTTGCGGCCTGAGGGCGACAGGCCGGGCGTGCGCCCGCGGCGGCCGGTCTCCTCGTGGACGCGGGGCTACGCCAGGCGGTGGGCGAGGTCGGCGAACGCGTCGCGCACGTCGGCGGCGGTGAGGAGCGTGAGGTCGTCGGCGGTGGCGCGTTCGCCGAGCTCGGCGGCGCGCAGCGCGCGGCACGCGCACGCCTTCTCGTACATGGAGCGGGCGAAGCGGCCGTTGCCGAACTCGTCGATGCGGCCCGTCCCGCAGACGCGCTGGAAGACGAGGGCGAGGTCGTCCAGGGCGTCGTCCTCCCAGCGGTCGCCGCCCTGCTCGGCGATGAGCTGGGCGATGCGGAGCAGCTCGTCCGGCCCGTAGGAGGGGAAGTCGACGCGCACGTCGAACCGGGAGGCGAGCCCCGGGTTGGACGCGAGGAACCGGTCCATGTCGGCCTCGTAGCCGGCGAGGACGACCACGAGCCGGTCGCGGTCGTCCTCGGCGCGCTTGAGCAGCGTCTGCACCGCCTCCGCGCCGAACGCGTCGCCGCCGGAGTAGCCCTGGTTGCTCAGCGCGTACGCCTCGTCCACGAACAGGACGCCGCCGAGGGCCGAGTCGACGACCTTGTTGGTCTTCAGCGCCGTCGCCCCGAGGTGCTCGCCGACGAGGTCGGCGCGCTGCGCCTCGACCACCTCGGGGCGGGCGAGGAGCCCCGCCGCGGCGAAGATGCGGCCGAGCACGCGCGCGACGGTGGTCTTGCCCGTCCCGGGCGGCCCGGTGAACACGAAGTGGCGGGTGGGCGGGCGGGTGACCAGGCCCTGCTCCTGCCGCATCCGGGCCACCTGGAGCTGCGCGGCGATCTCCCTGACCTGCCGCTTGACCGGCTCCAGGCCGATCATCTCGTCGAGCGAGCCGAGCGCCTCGTCCAGCGTCGGGGTCTCGGCGTAGCCGCGGTACCGCTCGGTGACCTCCGCGAACGCGGCCTCCACGTCCTCGGCGCGGAGGGTGACGAGGTCGTCGGCGCTGGGCGCGCCACGCCCGGACGCCGCGGCGGCGTCCACGACGCGGACGTCCCGCGCCCGCGCCGCCGCCTCGGTCAGGGTCCGCACGAACCGGCCGTTGCCCAGCTCGTCGACGATGCCGCGCCGCTCGACCTCCTCGAAGCGCGCGGCGAGCCGCCGCCGGGCCTCCGGGTCGAGCCGGTCCTCGCGCAGCCCGGTGTGGTAGTCGGCGATCCGCAGCAGTTCGGACGGGCGGTACGACGGGAAGTGCACGCGCGTGCCGAACCGGGAGGCGAGCCCGGGGTTGGAGTCGAGGAACTCGGCCATCTGCGCCTCGTAGCCGGCGAGGATGATGACCAGGTTGTCGCGGTCGTCCTCGGCGCGCTTGAGCAGCGTCTGGACGGCCTCGTCGCCGAAGCGGTCGGGCTGCCCCTCGGCGGAGTTGACCAGGCCGTACGCCTCGTCGATGAACAGGACGCCGCCGAGCGCGGAGTCCACGAGCCGGTTGGTCTTGAGGGCCGTCGCGCCGAGGAACTCCCCGACGAGGTCCGCGCGGTGCGCCTCGACCAGCGCCGGCTCCGGCAGCAGCCCGAACGCGTAGAAGATCTTCGCGAGGACGCGGGCGACGGTCGTCTTGCCCGTCCCCGAGGGGCCGACGAAGACGAAGTGCCGCATGGGCTTCTCGGTGGGCACGCCGGCGGCGGCGCGCATGTGCGCGGCCTCGATGGACGCGGCGATCGAGCGGACCTGCCGCTTCACCGGTTCCAGCCCGATCATGTTCTCCAGCTCGGCGAGCGCCTCGGCGACGGAGATGTCCGGCGCCGGGGCGGTGCGGCGCTCGGGCGGGGCCTGGCGCTCCGGGGCCGCCCCGGCCTCGGCGGCCCGCGCGGC
>NZ_JBIQHY010000139.1:0-17396 GCF_044508335.1 Actinomadura sp. | reverse complement strand
CAGTACCTCAGATTATGGGGGTCTGACCTGCAGGTTTGCAAGATCATGCGCCAACCTCCTCGGAACCGATCTTGAAGAGGCGCCACAAACGATCTTCAAATGGGTGTTTGCGCAGGTCACAGGCAAGTTTGAGGGTGCGCGCCAACCTCCTGACAATTCTGTGAATAGCAGGAACGCTGCTCGTCCATCGGTTGTAGGTATGAGGACACGTGAGCGGACAAGGACAGGGGCGCGGCTGGCCAGTGATCGGGTGCTGTGGGTCGCCTGGTCGCGGGTGGCGGCCGGCAGCGCCATGGCCGGGGCGGACGGCGTCACCGCGGCCGTGTTCGGCCGCGAGGTCGGCCCCGGCTGACGACCCTGGCGACGCTGCTGCGGGAACAGCGGTACCAGGCACAGCCGCTCCGGCCGGTGCGGTTGATGCGTGGCGGCAAGCTGCGGACGCGGGGGTTGCCGACCATCTGAGACCGCATCGTCCAGCGAGCCTTCCTGAACGTTCACGGGACTCGGTTGAATCCTGCCAACCCGGTCAGTTTCTCATACCGTCCCGGGCGGTCATGGCTCAACGCGCTCGAGCAGGTGCAGCGGCATCGCGATTACGGGCTGAGGTGGGTTCTGCGGACCGACATCGCCGACTTCTTCGCCGAGGTCGACCACCGGCTCCTGCTGGAACAGGTCGCTGGGTGGATACGCGATCCCTACGCCGCCGAGCTCGTCCGCTCCTGGGTGACTGCGCCATGGCTGATGCCCGAAGGGGTGGTGCAGCGCCCCGGAGGATTGCCGGAGGGCGCACCGATCAGCCCGGCCCTCGCGGAGCTCTTCCTCGCCGATTTCGATCGTGAAGTCGACGGGAGATCGGGGCGCCCGGTCCGCTACGCCGACGACCTCACCGTCCTGTGCCAAGGACCAGACGAGGCGATGGCGGCTCTCACCGATGTCGACCGGGCCCTGACGGCGCGAGGGCTGCGTATCAACCCCGACAAGACCTACATCGCCAACTTCGATTTCGGGTTCACCCTGCTGGGCTGGCGTTTCGCCGGCACGACAGCGCAGCCCGCCGCTGGCACGGAAGAGGGAGGCCGCTGAGGTGGGTCGTGCCATGAACGGGCCGGTACTGGTCTGCTACGACGTATTCGACGACGGCCGCCGCAACCGGCTGCGGGCCGCGCTGGAGGAGGTCGCCAACCGGTTCCAGCAGAGCGGCTGGCTCATCCCCGACGCAGCGGGCCTGGACGCCCACCGCGCCGCCGCCACGCTCGAAGGTCTGCTGGCCCCCATCGACCGGCTCCGCATCTACGCACCCCGCCCCGCCTGCGCGCGCCAAGTCCGGACCGTCCCGGCGGGGCCACCACTCGCCCGACCGGCTTGGGTCGCGGACTGACCGCGACACCCGCAACCTCACTAGGGTGCATCCAGACCCGACGAGACGAAGGCCGAGGCCCGCATGCCTGCTCGCATCATCGTCCACCTCGAACCCGCCGCCGGGCGCCCACCCGTTCCCCCGCCGCACACCGGCCCCGCCGTCAATGCCGCGTTCCTGGCCGCTCTACGCGACGCCGGCGAAGACGCCCTGTCGGCCGCGCTCCACGAGATCCGTCCGCCCAAGCCGTTCGCGCTCACCCCGCTTCTGGACGAACGGGACCGACGCGCCAACGCCTCCAGCAAACAAGTACGGTTCGAGATCGGGATCCTGGCCAACTCGCTCACCGCCCCCGTCCTCCAAGCTCTGGCGGCCACCGGAGACGTGCGGATAGCCCGCTGCCAATACAAGGTCGCAGCCATCGAACTAGCCGGAGCCGAGACGTTTCCCGACCTCCTCGCCGGTGCCGCATCTGCCAGCCGATGGACACTGCGGATAGCGACACCGGTCGCATTCTTCACCGCCCTGGAAGAGGGTGTGCGGAGAGTCCGCCTCTTCCCCGAACCGGACTGGGTCTTCTCCGACCTCTACCGAAAGTGGAACGCATTCGCTCCTGAAGTTGCACTAGGTAAGGCGACGGCCCAGACCATCACTCAGAACCTAGAAGTCGCAGACTACCGCCTCACGATGGGCGAATACCTACTCAAGGCCGGCGTCCCGCCAGTACGTGGCAGCATCGGCACGATCTCCTACCGCATCGCCGACATACGCCACACCACCGCCGAAGGGCGAGCGGGCTTGGACGCCCTCATCCGCTTCAGCGCCTACGCGGGCATCGGCGACCGCACCACCATCGGCATGGGGCACACCATTCCATCAACCCGATGACACAGTAAAAAGCTCCGCAGCACCAGGATAACGATCGGAATAGTCGAAACCGTCGCAGGGGCGATGAGAACGCTGTACGAGGACATCAAAGTCTTGTGCGGGCGCATGTTGCAAACCCTCGCAGGGGCGATGAGGACCAGCGGAGGGTGCAGAGGGGTTCGATTCCCCTCCCGGCCAGTTGCGAACCCTCGCAGGGGCGATGAGGACCCACTCGACTTCTGGGAATGGTTGCCGCTCCGAATGAGGTTGCGAACCCTCGCAGGGGCGATGAGGACCGGTCTCAGGGTGTGCGGGAGAGAGAGGGGGGCTGCATGCCGTTGCGAACCCTCGCAGGGGCGATGAGGACTCGGATAACTCACTTGGAGATCACCCCTTTGGGGATTTGTTGCGAACCCTCGCAGGGGCGATGAGGACGCGACGCGCTCGACCTCGGCGCGGCCGAGCCCCTGTTGCGAACCCTCGCAGGGGCGATGAGGACCAGTTGGGACGAGTACGCCCGCAGGCTGAGCGCAATGTTGCGAACCCTCGCAGGGGCGATGAGGACGCCCACATAGAGACCTACAGACAGACGAAAGTCTGGTTGCGAACCCTCGCAGGGGCGATGAGGACTAGCAGGTGGCACGCGCGGAAAGCGAGTGTGGCGTTGCGAACCCTCGCAGGGGCGATGAGGACGCGACCGGATACCGGCCCGAGTGCCGAGCCTGCAACAGCGTTGCGAACCCTCGCAGGGGCGATGAGGACGCAAGAAGCACTACCACGCCGCGAACGCCGCCCGTAAGTTGCGAACCCTCGCAGGGGCGATGAGGACGCATCCAGCGGAGTGCTTCGAGGCGTCCGTGCCCGCGTTGCGAACCCTCGCAGGGGCGATGAGGACGTGGACGGCCGGGTGCCGCAACGTTCGCGCCCTCGCGTTGCGAACCCTCGCAGGGGCGATGAGGACCGGAACCGGTGGACGTGCCAACCGTGGAGCCGCCCGAGTTGCGAACCCTCGCAGGGGCGATGAGGACCTCACCCCGCCCGGTGAGCCCTGCTACTCGGTCAGCAGGTTGCGAACCCTCGCAGGGGCGATGAGGACGCGACCCTGCGCGCCGATGACGTCCTCGCCGCCCTGTTGCGAACCCTCGCAGGGGCGATGAGGACGCATGCGTGACGGCCGTGGACCTGGTCGGGCTCCTTGGTTGCGAACCCTCGCAGGGGCGATGAGGACCCTGACGGCCCCCTCAAGCCCCCGGCGCGGGTGTCCCCGTTGCGAACCCTCGCAGGGGCGATGAGGACCCCACGGTAAAGCCGCAGGTGCCGTCGGTGCTAGAGGGGCGTCGAGAGGCCGATTTTTCAGCGATCCGTCGGTTGTGCAGATGAGCCCGGCGTGTCGCTGAAATCAGCTGATCAACTACGCCGATGGCCTGGGCACGCTGGTCCGGCACGGTGGCGCTCGTACCGCGCCTACTGCCGAGGAGGGCAGCATGATCTCCACCTACGCCCACCATCGCCCATGCCCTTCACGACAGACAAGCCGTGCTCGCGTCTCGGACGTAGCGGACCCTAGTTGTCGCCGAGTGTGCTGTGATCGCGAACGGTCCAGTTGACGCCGACGGAAGGGGCGACTTCTCGACTCGGTTACACACCCGCCCGGATCGTACATGGATGACTACTCTACGTGCAAAGTTGTGGCCAAGGTCGTCGATCTCTTGCGAAGGGTGCTCTCCGTCTCTGATGTGACGCTGTAGGGCGCATGGCTTTCGTCGTGTTGTCCTACAGCTTGACGGCGAAGCGAGGTGTGACCTTGCGGGGTGGGCGAAGCCCCCAGCAGCGTGACGCGCGTCCAAATGTCCGGCTGTACACGCCGGGCGAGGCGGCTGCGATGTTGCAGGTGCGCGAGTCGTGGCTGCGTAAGAAGGCGAGTGCGCGGGCGATCCCGTGCACCTTCATCGGGAAGCATCTGCGGTTCAGCGACCAGGACATCGCCGCGATCATCGCGGCTGGCGCCAAGCAACCGGTCGTCCGACAGCGACGCGACGGGTTCTGAGCTGCAGCTGCACAGCAAAGAGGAGCATGGCATGGCGTATGCCGAAAAGCGGGGAAGCAAATGGCGGATCCGGTATGTGCGTCCAGACGGCAGCACGGGCTCGCAATCAGGGTTCGAGACCAAGAAGGCCGCGCTGAACTGGGGAGAGGAGCAGGAGGCCGGTATCCGGCGACATAGTTGGAACGATCCTCGTGACGGGGCGGCGTTACTGGCCGACTGGGTCGAGTTGTGGTGGTCCGGGCAGGATCTGGAGGCCACCACCGAGGCCAAGTACCGGTATCTGATCGATCATCACATCGTTCCCGTTTTCGGGCACCGGCCGGTCAGCACCTTTACCAGCCCAGAGGAGATCGTCGCCTGGGAGAAGCGGACGCGGACAAACGGGTTCTCCCACCGGACCGCAGCCGATGCCCGGTCGCTACTGGGGACGATCCTGGGAGACGCCAAGGAACGCGGGATGGTCGCCAGCAACGTCGCCGTCAAGCGGCGAGGGCGTGGCCGGAAGCGGGCGCGGCGGGTCATCGCGGTGCGCGGGCCCGAGAAGGTGTGGGCGACCCCGCTGCAGACGCTGCTGCCGGCCGAGCGGTGTGCGCTGCTGTCCGGACGCGACGATGACTTCATTCTGATCGTCCTCACCGCCTACACCGGGATGCGGTGGGGCGAGGTGCACGGTCTGGAACGGCCGGCGTGCCGGCTCGACCGGATCCAGATCGACTGGCAGCTGCGCGAACTGGCGGGGCGGCTGGAGATGGTGCCGCCCAAGGACGACTCGCATCGGCCCGTCGACCTGCCGCCCTTCCTTTCGGCGCTGGTGTCAAAGCAGAGCGTCCGTACGCCGGGTCGCTGCGCATGTCCAGGGCGGACGCCCGAATGCGGCGGGCGCGGGCAGTACCTGTTCCTCAGCCCGGACGGCGCGCATCATCGACGCTCCAACTACGCCCGGCGAATGTTCCAGCCGGCTGCGGACGGCCGATACCCCAAGGGCACTCGGCAGACCGGAAAGCGGGTCCTGGTCGACACGACGCTATGGCCGGGGACACCGGTTGCGGCCTGGCCCGACGCCGTCGCCGGGCAGCCGTTTCATCCCCCAAGAGGAAAAGGGATCCGGGTCGTGACAGAAGGGGACTCACCGTCGGTGTGGCTGCCGCTGATCGAAGGGCTCACCCCGCACGGGCTCCGGCACAGCCACAAGACCTGGATGCTGGAGGACGCAGTGCCGGAAGTGCTTCAGGCGGAACGCCTGGGCCACACCGTGCCGGGCATTCGGGGCGTGTACTCCCACGTCTCGGACGCCATGCGAGACGATCTCAAGGCCAAGCTCCAGCAACGCTGGGAGGGTTCGCTGCGCGAGCGGCTCCGTTTCAGTGCGACTTCCCCGGTTCCGGTGCTCAACGATCTCCTGGAGACCGCTCAGAAACGGGCCGGCTCGTCGGGCATACGTCTCGCGAGCGCTTAGAAGATCACCGTACGGGCGGGACGGGATGCTGGTCTTGTCCCGCCCGTACCGCTACGGAGAGTGATGATCCTGGGAGGTGTTCTTGTGACCTCGTTCGGGTGGGAGGGAGATGATCTCCCAGAAACCTCCCAGTTGATCACTCAGGCCCTGCCGCTGATGTGCGGGAGGGTCTGTGGTGTAAGGGTGGGCGATACTGGGTTCGAACCAGTGACCTCTTCGGTGTGAACGAAGCGCTCTCCCACTGAGCTAATCGCCCCGGGTGTTCCGACGTCGGAAACTCTAGCGCATCTTGAGGGGTGGTCGCGCGCCGTCAAGGGGCCGGGAGACGGCGATGCTGGTCAGGGCGCAGGCCGGGAGGGCGCGGCTGGTGGTCGTCTTCGCAGATGGTGGTGCCGGGGCTTGACGCGTAGGCGTCCGGGAGCCGCGTGAAGGTCTGCGATGGGTGGCGGTACGGCAAGTGCGAAGCGCTGTTCCTGTGGCTTCGCGGTCTGCGGTGGGTATCCGGTCTGCGGACGGGGTCGCTGGTCGTTAGGTCCAGAAGACGGGGTCTTCTATTTCCCAGGGGAGGGTCAGGCCGTAGATGCCCAGGTAGGCGGCTACCGCGGCGGCCAGGACGATGGCCGTTACGGCGCCGAAGACGGTGTTGCGGCGGCGCTTGCGGGGGTCTAGGGCCTTCTCCTTGGCGCGGTCGGCGGCGGTCTTGGCGCGGTAGAGGGCGCGCTGGGCCCAGGCGAACTCCGTGGCGAGGATCGCCAGGCCGATGACGATGCCGAGCAGGCCCGGGCCCGGGGTGACCATCATGACGAGGCCGCCGACCAGGACGGTCGCGCCGACGGCGAAGACGCCGGCGCGCCAGGCGGTGTTGAGGAGCGGGTTGCGCCGCACCCGGGCGCGGAAGCGGTGGAGCAGGCCGGGCTCCGAGACCTTTTCTTGATTGATTGCCACGGATTTACCTTAAGCCAGTTGTTGGCGCCGGGGGGACGCCCAGGTGGGGGTACTCCGTGCCGGGCACATCACGGCAAGATCGGCTTTTGCGCAGGTCAGGCGGGGGTTTTGCTACGGTGAGATGAATCACACGGGCCGGGGACGCCGGAATGTTCGGCCGGGATCAGGCAGTTAGGCGTCATACATCGCGGGGATGTCCGTGGGAGGGAGAACCACCCCACCGGAGCACCCCGCGAGCCAGCGGGACCGACGTAAGAGGGAATGGCCATGAACAGCAGTACGACCGTCTCAGCGCAGCTGGGCCTTCGTCTCGTCGTCCCCGACCGCACGACCGTCCCCCTGCTCGCCGGGCTCGAGTACGCGGCCGACGACCCGTACGCGATCCGGATGGCCTTCTACGTGGGCGACGATGAGCCCGTTGAGTGGATCTTCGCTCGGGAGCTCCTCACGGTCGGCATCGTGCGCAGGGTCGGGGACGGGGACGTCGAGGTCTGGCCGGCCGACGACGACGCCTCGCTCAACATCGCGCTGTCGTCCCCGTTCGGGGACGCGCTGTTCGAGGTGCCGCTGTCGCCGCTCGCCGACTTCCTGCACCGGACGTACCAAGCGGTCCCGGCGGGGGAGGAGAGCGAGTTCATCGACATCGACGCGGAGCTGGAGAACCTGCTCTGGCCGTCCTAGCCGGACAGGCGGGCGATGTGGCGCATCTTGTTCATCGCGTCCAGGGCGGCGACCTTGTAGGACTCGGCGAGCGTCGGGTAGTTGAACACCGCGTTGACCAGGTAGTCGACGGTGCCGCCGCAGCCCATGACAGTCTGGCCGATGTGGACGAGTTCGGTGGCCCCGGTGCCGAAGACGTGGACGCCGAGCAGGCGCCGGTCCTCCGGTGAGACGAGGAGCTTCAGCATCCCGTAGGAGTCGCCGATGATCTGGCCGCGGGCCAGCTCGCGGTAGCGGGAGACCCCCACTTCGAACGGCACCTTGGCCTCGGTGAGGGCGTCCTCGGTGCGGCCGACGAAACTGATCTCGGGGATCGTGTAGATGCCGATGGGCTGCGTCTCGCTGATCTCCGAGACGGGTTCGCCGCAGGCGTGGTGCGCGGCGAGGCGGCCCTGCTCCATCGAGGTGGCGGCGAGAGACGGGAACCCGATCACGTCGCCGACGGCGTAGATGTGCGGGACCTCGGTGCGGTAGTCGTCGTCGACCTTGATGCGGCCGCGGTGGTCGGCGGCGAGGCCGGCGGCGTCCAGGCACAGGTCGTCGGTCATGCCCTGCCGTCCCGCCGAGTACATGACGGTGTCGGCGGGGATGCGCTTGCCGCTCTCCAGGACGGTGATCGCCCCGTTCGGCATCCGCTCGACGGACGCGACAGACTCGCGGAACCGGAACGTGACGGCCAGGTCGCGCAGGTGGTACTTGAGCGCCTCGACGATCTCCAGGTCGCAGAAGTCCAGCATGCGCTCGCGGCGCTCCACGACGGTGACCTTGGTGCCGAGCGCGGCGAACATGGAGGCGTACTCGATGCCGATGACGCCGGCGCCGACGACGACCATGGTCTCCGGGATGCGGTCCATGTTGATGATGCCGTCGGAGTCGATGATCGTCCGGTCGTCGAAGTCGACGGTGTCGGGGCGGGCCGGGCGGGTGCCGGTCGCGATCACGATGCGCTCGGCGGTGACCTTCTGCTCCCGGTCGCCGGCGCCGGTGATGCCGATCGTGTTCGGCTCCAGGAACCGTCCCGTGCCCGGCAGCACGGTGACGTGGTTGCGGGCGAGCTGGCTGCGGACGACGTCGGTCTCCCGGCCGATGACGTGCTGGGTGCGCATCCCGAGGTCGGCGACGGTGATCTCGTCCTTGACCCGGTAGCTCTGCCCGTACAGCTCGCGCTGGTTGAGGCCGGTCAGGTACAGGACGGCCTCCCGCATCGTCTTGGACGGGATCGTCCCGGTGTTGATGCAGACGCCGCCGATCATTTCGCGGCGGTCGACGATGCCGACCTTGCGGCCGAGTTTGGCGGCGGCGATGGCCGCGCGCTGCCCGCCGGGCCCGGATCCGAGCACGAGGAGATCGAAGTCGCTCACTCCCCCAGTCTGGCGGCAGGCCCCGTCCCGTTAAAGCCTTTCGCCGGATGGATCATGATCCGTCCGGTTCAGGCCCGCCGATCAGCCCGCCGGCGAGGGCGTCCAGGCCGGCCTTGATGCGGTCGAGCGGCATGCCACGGGTCCGGAGCTGGTGGAGGACGAGGTTCGCGGCGAGGGGCGCGAGGAGGGCGTCGGCGAGGTAGGCGGCGTCGAGGCCGGGGCGGATCTGGCCGAGGAGCATGGCCAGGTGCATGTGGTAGAGCGCGTAGGAGCCGTCCCGGAAGCGGGCGCCGGGCGGGTCCGACTCGGCCGTGACCAGCAGTTCGGCCTGTGCCGCCGTCCGGTCGGCGAGGGCGTGCAGGAACGCGCGCAGCCGCTCGGGCGCGGGCGCGCCGGGGCCGAGCGGCGGCGGACCGTGGATGAAGGCGTCCTGGAAGGCGCGCTCGCGGTCGTCGATCACCGCGTAGACGAGCCGGGCGCGGTCGCCGAAGCGCCGGTAGACGGTGCCGACGCCGACGCCCGCCGCGCGCGCCACCTCGTCCATGGACACCGCCTCGGGGCCGCGGGCCTCGATCACTTCGGCGGCGGCGCGGAGGATGCGGCGGCGGTTGAGGGCGGCGTCCGCGCGCTCGGCCGGGGGGCGGCCCACGACGGGCAGCTCCCGGCGTCCCGCGAGGGGCGGTTCCCGCATGTCGGCCTCCGTCCGGGGGATCGTGCTCCGGCAGGTTACCGGAGAGGGCTCCGCTTCCATGTTGTATCCGGAAGGTTCTCCGGTTAACGTCAAGCGGAGAGGTTTCCGGTTATTGGAGGTACGTCATGGCCTGGGTGTTCCTGATCATCGCTTCGCTGATGGAGCTGGTGTGGGCGACGGCGCTGAAGGACTCGGACGGCCTGAGCAAGCCGTGGCCGACCGCGATCGGCCTCGCGGTCGCGCTGCTCAGCGTCGTCGTGCTGTCGCTGTCGCTGCGCACCCTGCCGGTCGGCACCGCCTACGCGGTCTTCACCGGCCTGGGGGCGCTCGGCGTGGCGGCCGTCGGCATCTTCGCGTTCCACGAGAGCACCTCCCCGGCCCGCCTGGCGTTCCTGGCGCTGATCATCGTCGGCGTGGTCGGCCTGCAGTTCGCGGAGAACTCTTAGGCCCGCCGGAGATCGGGCAGAGTGAAGGCATGGCGAGGGAGATGCTCGGAATCGACATCGGCGGATCGGGGATCAAGGGCGCGCCGGTCGACCTGTCCGACGGCGCGTTCACGCGCGAGCGGTTCCGGATCGACACGCCGCGGCCGGCCAAGCCCAAGCCCGTCGCGAAGGTGATCGCCCGGATCGTGGACCACTTCGGGTGGGACGGCCCGGTGGGCATCACCTATCCCGGCGTGGTGATCGACGGCGTGGCGATGTCGGCGGCGAACGTGTCCAAGCACTGGCTGGGGCTGGACGCGGCGTCCCTGTTCGCGGACGTCACCGGGCGGGAGATCACGGTGCTCAACGACGCCGACGCGGCCGGGGTGGCGGAGATGCGGCTCGGCGCGGGGCGCGGCCGGCGCGGCACCGTCGTGGTGCTCACGCTGGGCACGGGCATCGGCAGCGCGCTGTTCACCGACGGGGTCCTCGTCCCGAACACCGAGTTCGGGCACATCCAGATCGACGGGAAGGACGCCGAGCTGCGCGCGTCCGCGAAGGCGCGCACCGAGGAGGGCCTCGGCTGGTCCCGGTGGGCGAGGCGGCTCAGCGTGTACCTGGCGCACCTGGAGGCGCTGCTCTCCCCCTCGCTGATCATCGTGGGCGGCGGCGTGAGCCGGAAGTCCGACCGCTTCCTGCCGCTGATCGAGGGGGTGCGGGCGGAGATCGTCCCGGCGCGGCTGGTGAACAACGCGGGCATCGTGGGCGCGGCGATGGCGGCGGCCGCCGCGCACCCGGCGGAGACCGCCGAGCCCGCGCCGCCGCGGGCCGTCCGGGCGGCCGGGCGGAACGGCGACCGGCGGCCCGGCAAGGTCGAGGCCGCCCGCTAGAGCCCGCGGCCAAGTACGGCTAGGGCCTGCGCAGCCGCACGGTGGCGATCTCCCAGGGGCGCAGCGCCAGCGCCACCGTCCCGTCGTGAACGTCGAGCGGGATGCCGGGGCGCCCGCGCAGGTCGGTGCGGACGGCCTCGGTGAAGTCCCCGCGCAGGACGGCCGTCGCCGGCTCGGCGCACTGGGCGGCCATGCGGGTCTCGATCCAGCCGCCGCGGGCGCGCAGCGAGATCATGACCACGCCGTCCCCGGTGATCGCGATGCCCTCCCGGGGCTCGGGGACGGGCGCGGAGGCGTGCCCGTAGCCGGCGGCGGTGAGAAGGTCGTGCCGGAACGCCTCGGCGGCGCGGAGCACCTCGGGCCCGGGCCGTTCGCCGTCGTAGGGCATGACCGCCATCGCGGCCGTCCGCTCGCCGCGGCACTGCGCGCCCGGGGTGGGCAGCTGCGGCCCGGCGGGCTGGTCCCGGTAGGCGTTGCGGTCCCGGGACAGGTGGCCGACCGCGCGCAGCAGCGTGAGCGCCATCTCCCGCCCGCCCCCGGTGATCTCGTACTCGGTGGCGTGCTCCAGCAGGACGGCGAGGCCGCCCGCCGCGACGAACCCCGACGCGGGGTAGGTCGGCACGGGGCGCTCGCCGAAGCCGCCCTCGGCCGCCGGCCCCCGCTCGGTGATCGCGAACTGGCCCTCCGCGAAGGACGACTCCGCCCGGCGCGGCAGCGACAGGTGCAGCCGGACGCGGTGGTCGTCGCAGCGGTTGTCGAACGTCGTCCGCAACCGCAGGAACGGCTCGCCGGCCCGCAGTTCGGCGCGGGTCGTGACGGTCACGTCCTCCTCGGCCCGCGAACGCGCGCCGGCGTCCAGGTCTCCGCCGCGCGGCCAGCGGTAGGTCCGGACGATGTCGAACGCGGCGACGAGCGGCCCGTCCGACGCCCGCGCCACGTCCACGGTGACGGGGTCGCCGACGATCCGGTCGCGGGCGGGGGGCGCGTAGTTGTAGGTGTCGCCGAGGTCGCCGCCGTCCACGATCCGCCCGGCGCCCTCGACGACGTGGCCGGACGGGGTGCGCAGCCCGAGCGTGCCGTCGGCGTGCACCTCGGCGCGCAGCAGCCCGTTGTCGAGGACGTTCCCGTCCAGTACCGCCCTCTCCGGCGTCGCGGGGGCCTCCTCGGCCCGCGCGGCCGGCACGGGCCGCACGGCCGTCAGCCCGAGGGGCGGCACGTCGACGAGCGCGGCGACGGTGCGGCGCGGGTCGGCCAGGATCCGCAGGCGCCACTCCCCCTCCGCGCCCCGCAGCGCCTCCCGCACCTCGTTGACGTCGAACGGGACGTCGGCGCGGGACGTCACGCGGAAGGTCAGCGTGCGGTCCTCGCGCGACACCGACCAGTCGCGGATCTCCTGCCCGAACAGCACCCGCCCGTACACCCGCTCCAGCAGGATCGGCAGGTCGGAGGCCGGGTGGACGGCGTCGTCCAGCACGGTCGGCGCGACGCTGATCGTCTGCACGGGCACCGGCCGCCCGTCCCCCGCCACCAGCGCCGGCTCCCCGTCGCACGGGACGTCCAGCGTGACCAGGCCCGTGCGGCGGGCCGGGGTCGGGTTGAACACCAGGTGCCCGCCGAGCGGCACGGACGCGGCCCGCTCGGCGGTGACGAGGTCGCAGACGGCGCGCCCGAGCTGCTCCGCCTCGGCCATGTGCGCCGCGACCTGCTCGGCGGTCTCGTCGCAGCCGCAGCCGGTGACCGAGTCGTGGCAGCTCGCCTCGATGAGCCGCCGCCACGCCAGGTCGAGGAACGTCTGCGCGTCGCCCGCATACCAGAGCGCGGTCAGCGGCTCGGCGTACCGCTCGACGAGCCGCTCGGCGCGCCCCATCAGCTCCTTGAGCCGGACCCGGGCGGAGATCACCCCCGGCAGGATGTTGGCGCGGGCGTGCGAGCGCAGCTCGCCGCGGACGTGCGGCAGCCCGTCCGCGGACGGCGTCTCCGCCGCGAAGAAGCCCGCGAGGGTGTCGAGCCGCATGCCGGGCCCGGCGGACGCGATCCGGTCGGCGAGGTCGGCGGCGGGCGCGGTGTGGTCGGCGCCGTACATGGCCAGCAGCGGGCCGCCGCGCGGGTCCCAGCGGGCCATCGCCTCGGCGAACCCGGCGACGCGGCCGGGCGGCGGCGGCGCGCCGTCCCCGGACTCCTCGAACATCGACGCGGCGTTGCCGTAGCCGCCCTCCGGGAGGTAGCGGGTGCGGATCGCCGTCCCGTCCGGGGCCTCCCACGCGAACGTGCAGGTCCGCACCCGCTGCGGGACGCCGCGCCACACGCACGCGTGCTCGATCCCGGCGAGCTTCAGGATCTGCGGCATCTGCGCGCAATGCCCGAACTGGTCGGGCAGGTATCCGACCATCATCGCGGCGCCGAGCTCCTCCGCGCGCCGCATGCCGAGCTCCAGGTTCCGGATGATGTTCTCCCCCGAGCACAGGAACTCGTCGTGGAGGATCTGCCAGGGGCCGACGGCGAGCCGCCCCTCCCGGACGAGCGCGGCCAGCCGGTCGCGCCGCTCCGGGCGGATCTCCAGGTAGTCGTCGACCGCCGCCATCTGCCCGTCCAGCGTGAAGCGCCAGCGCGGATCGGCCTCCATCCGGTCGATGACGGCGTCGAGCAGCGCCACCAGCCGGAGCCGGAACCGCTGGAACGGCAGGTACCACTCGCGGTCCCAGTGGGTGTGCGGCACGACGACGATCTCGCGGCGGTCCGCCCGCCGGCCGTCCGCCCGCCCGGTGTCCGCCCGCCCGGTGTCCGCCGCCCGCCCCGTGCCCTCGGCGCGCCCCGCGTCCTCTATCCGCACAGTGCGATCACCTCGTTCTCGTGGCTCTCCAGGCGGTGCATGCCCGGACCTTCCGCCGGTATCCGGACGTCGTCGCCGCGGACGGCGGTGCGCCGGCCGCCGGGCCGGACGAGCACGGTCCCGTCGGCGCCGAACACGTTCGCGTGGCCGAGGTCGGGGGTGACCTCCTGGCCCGGGAGCAGCAGGACGCCGGCGTGCGCCGAGGCGGCGGGCAGCTCGGGCTGGTGGCTGACGGTGTTGTGGTCGGTCACCGCGAGGAAGTCGAGCCCTTGGGACGCGGCCAGGCACGCCAGCTCGCGGACGGGGAGCGTCCCGTCGCTGTGGACGGTGTGGGAGTGCAGGTCGCCCGCGAGCCGCCCCCGGCCACCAGATCCCCGTCGCGATGCAGCAGGACCCGCCCGGGACGCGGCACGGCCCGTCCCCGGTCGCCCGGCTCGGGCTCCCGCCCCTCGCCGGCGGCGACGTGCGGCGGTTCCCCCTCCACGTCCAGCGTGACAAGGGAAGAACCGATCACGTAAAGGGTTCGGCGGCCACTTCTCGGATCAAGGGTCCATGAGCTCGGCGGACCGCGCCGCGAACGCCTCCATCGCCTTCGCGGTGACGGGGCCGGGCGCCGCCGGGAGGACAGTGCCGTCCACCGCCCGGATCGGCTGCACGTCGCGGGTGGTGGACGTCAAGAACGCCTCGTCGGCGCGGTACAGGTCGTCCAGCGCGAGGTCCTCCTCCTCGCCGCCGAACCACTCCAGCGTCAGCGCCCGCGTCACCCCCGCCAGGCAGCCCGACGACAGCGGTGGCGTCACCAGCCGGCCGCCGAGCACCACGAAGATGTTGCTGCCCGTCCCCTCGCACAGGTTCCCTGCGGTGTTGCCGAAGATCGCCTCGCCGCCGCCGCGCTCCTTGGCGTAGGCGAGCGCCAGCGCGTTCTCCGCGTAGGACGTCGTCTTGAGGCCGGACAGCGCGCCCCGCTCGTTGCGCGGCCACGGCACGACCGTCACGTCCGCCGTCGGGGGGAACGGGTCCTGCGGCCCGGCGATGATCGACACGGTCGGCCCCGCGTCGCCGCGCGCCGACCCCAGCGGCCCCGGACCGCTCGTGTAGGTGATGCGGATCCGCGCCAGCGGCCACTTCGGCGCCGCCGCCAGCACCTCGAGGGTGCCCTGCGCGAGAGCGTCGTGGTCGGGCTCGGGCAGGCCGAGACCGGCCGCCGAACGGGCCAGCCGGCGCAGATGGCGGGTCAGCGCGAACGGCTCCCCGTTCGTCGCCTTCACCGTCTCGAAGATCCCGTCCCCGACCAGCATGCCGTGGTCGAAGACCGACACCACCGCCCGCTCGGGATCGATCAGTTCTCCGTTCAGCCAGATCCTGGCCTGCGCCGTCACCGGAAGCCACCCTCCCCATCACCCGGGCCGGAACCGGCCCGGTCTCGCGCCGATCGCTGAAGCGGCGGGCGTCCCGCGCCCAGCCGCCCGTGGGCCCACAGTACGGCGCTCCGGGGGACGTGTTCGAGTACTTCCGGGCAGCGCGCCCGGGATACGCGGCGTTCAGGCCAGAACGCACCCGAATGTGTCCGCGAGGCCCGCCAGGCCCTTCTCCGTCACCGCCAGCGCCCGCCGCGTCGGGCCCCGCTCGAACCAGCCCAGCTCGATCATGCGGTCGGTCAGCGCCGCGCCCAGCGCCCCGTTCAGATGCGGGCGCCGCTCTGTCCAGTCGAGGCACCGCCACGCGAACCTCCGCCGGGCCCGCCGCAGCGCCGCGACGTCCAGGCCGAGCGCGGCCAGCCGCTCCTCGCCCTTCTCCGTCACCTCGAAGGCGTCCTCGCCGTCCGGCTCGATCAGGCCGCCGTCCACCAGCGCCGCGAACAGCGCCACCCCGGCCGCGCCCGCCAGATGGTCGTAGCAGGTCCGCGCCTCCCGCAGCCGCCGCGCGTCCTTCGACTGCCGCAGGCTCCGCACCCGCACCGGCGGGCTGATCCGCGACAGCGCCTCGATCACCTGCGCGACCTCGCCGCTCCGCAGCCGGTAGTACCGGTGCCGGCCCTGCTTCACGACCGTGACGAACCCCGCGTCCAGCAGCCGCCCCAGATGCGCGCTCGCCGTCTGCGCGCTCACCCCCGCCGTCCGCGCCAGCTCCCCCGCCGCCAGCGGGCGCCCGTCCAGCAGCGCCGTCAGCATCGCCGCCCGCGCCCGATCCGCCAGCAGCGCCGCGACCGGCGCGAAGTCGGCACCGGCGACATGTTCCGCGCTCATGCCACGAGCCTAAGCGCCCCACCCTTCGACGCCCGCCGAAGCATCCGCCGCGCCCCGACCGGAAACCGGTTTGGGGAACCGCCCACCGACACGCTAAAGTCTTCCTCGTCGCCGCAAGGCGCACGCGGAAGTGGCTCAGGGGTAGAGCATCACCTTGCCAAGGTGAGGGTCGCGGGTTCAAATCCCGTCTTCCGCTCTGAGGGGCCTTTCAGGCTGTGACCCAGAAGGTCTCATTCTGGTGGAGTGGCCGAGAGGCGAGGCAACGGCCTGCAAAGCCGTGTACACGGGTTCAAATCCCGTCTCCACCTCGACGCCGTACCTCCCCCCGGAGGCCGCGGAAACGGGCGATTAGCTCAGTGGGAGAGCGCTACCTTGACACGGTAGAGGCCACTGGTTCAATCCCAGTATCGCCCACTTCGCAACTGGGAGTGGTGCGCTCGGAGCTTTGAGTTCCTTCGCCGCCACTCCCTCGTCGTATTCGTCATTCGCCGGGGGGCGTGGCGCGGGGGCGGCGGTCTGCTATTTCCGTCTCGTCCAGCAGGGTCAGCATTGGCTCTCCCGGCACGCCCAACATGACCACCACGAATTTCGCCCAGGTGTCGGAACGGTTGTTGGCCGCCTTCCAGTGGATGACGTCGCCGCCCGGCTCCCAGAACGCCTCCCCGGCGCGGATCACGCGTTCCGGCTGCCCGTCGAGCTCGAACAGCATCTCCCCTTCGAGCATGTACCCGAAGACGGGGCCCGAATGGCGGTGCGGAGGCGTGCCGGGGTCGCCGGGCGGGATCTCGACGGTCGCCGTCATGGCCTCGGCGCCCTCCGGGATGAACGGCGGCACCGTGTGCATCAGGGACGTCAGGACCGAGTTGGACCGGATGTCTATCGTCATGCCGCCGACGCTAACCGGCTCCCCGGCCCCCGCCCAGACCAGTCGGCACCGGATTCGCTGGACCGGTCAGCGGGTCTTGATGACCGACCCGGCGCGCTTCACCGAGCTGATCACCGGTGCCGTCTCGACGTGCTGGACGGCCGTGAGCGCACCGATGCGGCCGGTCAGGTAGCCGTAGAAGTCGGTGGTGTTGCGGCAGACCGCGATGGCCAGCAGGCTGGTCGGGCCCGTGATCGCGGCGGCGAAGACGATCTCGGGATGCCCCGCGAGGGCGTCGCCGACTGCGACCAGCTCCGACGGCGCGACGCGCTCAGAGACTACGAGGCGCCCTACTTCTCCGGCAGCCCCAGCCTGACGGTGCGCACCGTCGGCGACACGGGCCACGACCTGGCGCTGCACCCGTCCCACGGCGAGTCGTTCGCGGTGATGAACGCCTGGCTGCGAACCCACTGAGCCCGCATCCGCCCGGCGCCGCGGATTGGCATCAGGTGTCGCAGCCTATGCCGTCGCCGTCTCGGTCCAGGTCGTAGATGTCGTTGCCCACCACGCGGACCGGGCCCCGGACGTAACGGGGGCCGTTGCCGCTGCCGCCCGCGCAGTCGACATCGCTCGCTATCGGGACGCAGGCGCCGCTGTAGTTCGGGTCGCAGTTGCTCGCGCGCTTGGTGCCGACCG
>NZ_JBIQHY010000027.1:55622-63510 GCF_044508335.1 Actinomadura sp. | reverse complement strand
CGAAGGGGCACGACGTCGACCAGCCCCGCAACCTCGCCAAGTCCGTCACCGTCGAATAGCCCGCGTGCCGCCCCGGCCCCGCGGCCGGGGCGGCCCCGCCCGTTCGCGGACGGCCCGCAAGGCGCCGGTCAGGGACGTGCGCTGTCCGCCTCCCGGTCTTCCGGCCCTAATGCGGATAACGGTCCAGGAAATCGCGCTCGGATGCAATTCTCGCGCCGTTGTGAGAATCTCAGGCCGGTGTAATTTGCAGTGTCGGTTTCAGTGCGCGTTCAGGGGCGGTCGAAACGGCCGGCCTTGGCGGCCTCGGTGAACGCGCGCCATTCGGCCGGGCCGAAGTCGAGGCGGGCGGAGGCGTCCTCGGTGTCCCGTACGGATATGTCGCCGCCCGCGAACCGGGCGACCTCGACGCAGCCGTTGCTGGCGCCGCATCGGGTGCTCCTTCGCCACTGGTCGGGCGGTGTCGCGTGGAAACTCATTCCGGCTCCCTGCATCGAAAGTTGCATCGAACTCGGCCGCGCTGCCGGTGCGTCAAGCACACGGTAACAAGATCGCAAAAAACGCCTGATCACGAACGGGTGGCGCGGTACCCGTGTGACAGGCGCGGCGAGGTAGGGCCAGAGTTTCCGGTGAGGTGGCGAAGAGCCGGGTCTGGCGTGGGGACCCGGCCCGTCCGGCGTGTCCTCCGCCCGGCCCTCGTGAGGCGGCGGAGGGGCTCAGCGGCGCTTCAGCGCCGCGTCATCGAAGCAGGTCGAATTCGCCGTTCTTGGCGCGGTCCAGGAAGTCCCGCCACTCTCCGTGCGAGAACGACAGGACCGGGCTCTGCGTACCGTGCTTGGCGTCGCGTGCCCCAATGGAAGGGGACGAACCGGCCAGTGCGGCGATTTCGACGCAGGTGTTACTCGCCCCGCAGTGGGCGCTTCTCCTCCAGTGCGGAGCAGGAGTGGCGAAAGGGGACACTCGGTGCCTTTCACAAGGATTGAGCCGCTTAGCGGACCCGTCACCAGGCGTCTTTGGCCGCGGCGATGCGGCGCCGGGATTCGTCGGCGTCCAGCGCCTGGCCCGCCAGGCTTGAATAGGCGAGCCTGTACATATAGGTAACAGCCTCATCCGCGAAGTGGCTGATTGTCAGGGATTCGACGTGCACGATATCAGGGAAAACGATGTCATGCACAGGTGAGAATTCCAGAAGGATAAACGTTTCGGCCAACACCGAGTGTGCGACCCCGAGGGGCAGGATCTGCACGTTCACGTTGGGCAGCTCGGTCATCCGGCAGAGATGTTCGAGCTGCTCCCGCATGACCTTCTGATCGCCGATCAGGCGCTGCAGAACCGACTCGTCGAGCACCGCCGACAGTTCCAGCGGGCGGGGGCCCTCCAGCAGGGCGCGGCGCCGCATGCGCACTTCCAGCCGGCGTTCCAGTTCCTGCGGGGGCAGCGTGGCGAGGTCGCTCCAGCCCCCGATCACGTGCCGCGCGTAGTCCTCCGTCTGCAGCAGCCCGGGAAAGACCGTGCTGCCCCATTCCCGGGCGGCCGTGGCCTCGGACTCCAGCGCGATGAAATCGGCGAGGGGGCTCGGCAGGTCGCGGTACTCCTCCCACCAGCCGCGCTGCGCGGCGTCGTGCGCCAGGGAGATCAGGTCGTCGTGGCGGGGGCCGTCGACCTCGTACAGCTCCAGCAGGCGCCGCACGTCGCCGATCTTCGCGCCGGTGCGGGCGTTCTCGATGCGGCTGACCTTGGCGGTGGACCAGGCGAGCCGCTCGGCGACCTCGTCCCCGGTGAGACCCCTGCGCTCGCGCAGCCTCCGGAGCTCGGCGGCGAGCCGCCGCTGCCGGACGGAGGGACCTCGGGAAGTGCTCATTGCTCGGGCCTCTCCAGTCCCGGCGGACTGATCTGGGCGTATTCTGCCGCACCCGGTGCCGCGGAAGCGAATACCCGGGAGCGGTTGAGCAAGATTCTACGGCCGATGATTCTCTTGCGCACCTGACACCGAAACTTGCAATGCAACCTGCAAATGCAGGGCGGGCAGGGTTGCGGGGCGCATTCCCGTGGCACGCTAAGTGTGTGATCGACATGGGGAGCCGGTGATGAGGTACGCGCACGAGGTCGGCAAGGTGCGGGCGGCGGAGCGGGCCCTGATGGCGCGGCTCCCGGACGGCGCCCTCATGCAGCGCGCCGCCGCCGGCCTGGCCTCCGTCTGCGCCCGCCTCCTGCCCGCCGTGTACGGGTCCCGGGTCGTCCTGCTCGCCGGCGGAGGCGACAACGGCGGCGACGCCCTCTACGCCGGGGCCCGGCTCGCCCGGCGCGGCGCCCGGGTGCACGTCGTCCAGGCCGGATCCAGGATCCACGAAGGCGGCCTCGCCGCCCTGCGCGCCGCCGGGGGGCGCCTCCTCAGCGGCGGCGAGGAGGCCGCCGTCACCGGCGCCGACCTGATCATCGACGGCCTCACCGGCATCGGCGGCAGCGGCGGGCTGCGCGAGCCGCACGCCCGGTACGCCGCGCTCGCGTCCGAGTCCGCCGGCCTCGTCGTCGCCTGCGACGTGCCGAGCGGGGTGGACGCGAGCACCGGCCGCGTCGACGGGGCCGCCGTCCACGCCGACGTCACCGTCACCTTCGGGACGTACAAACCGGGGCTTCTCATCGATCCCGGAGCGTCCCACTGCGGAGTGGTCGAACTGGTCGACATCGGACTCGGCCCCGACCTGCCCGACCCCGACGTCGTCGCGCCCCGCCCCGCGGACGTCCAGCCCCCGGCGCCCGGCCCCGAGTCCGACAAGTACCGGCGCGGCGTGGTCGGCATCCTCGCGGGCGGCGACGAGTTCACCGGCGCGGCCGTCCTGTGCACCGGCGGGGCGGTGCACGGCGGCGCCGGAATGGTCCGCTTCGCCTCGGTCGCGCACCCGGTGGAGCTCGTCCGGCACCGCTGGCCGGAGGCCGTCACCACGGTCATCGAACCGGGCCCGAAGGCCCTCGAACGCGTCGGGCGCGTCCAGGCGTGGGTCGCCGGCCCCGGCCTCGGCACGGACGACGCCGCCGAGAGCCTCCTCGAAGCGGTCCTGGCCACCGACCTGCCCGTCCTCGTGGACGCCGACGGCCTCACCGTCCTGGCGCGCCGCCGCGACCTGCTGCGCCGCGCCGCGCCGACCGTCCTCACCCCGCACGCGGGCGAGCTGTCCCGGCTGATCTCGGCCGGGCGCGACGACATCGAGGCGGCCCGCCTCGACCACGTCCGCCGCGCCGCGGCGGAGCTCTCCGCGACCGTGCTGCTGAAGGGCTCGACGACCCTGATCGCGGAGGCCGACCGCCCCGTCCGGGTGAACCCGACCGGCACCCCGCGCCTGGCGACGGCCGGCACGGGCGACGTCCTCTCCGGACTGATCGGCGCCCTCCTGGCCGGCGGCATGCCCGCCATGGACGCGGCCGCCGCCGGCGCCTACCTGCACGGCCTGGCCGCCCGGCTCGCGGCCGCGCCCGACCCCGGCGCGGAGTCGCCCATCAGCGCCGGCGACGTGATCGAAGCGCTCCCGGCCGCCTTCCGCACCGTGACCTAGGGCTCCGCGCCCCGGCCGCCGCCGGACGAACCGAGAGTCGGGCGTATGCGTCCTATTGGACGTGGAGCGCCGCGGGAGCGCTCACCGGCGTGACCGTGACCTGGGCGATGTGCTCCGGGCACGGTGAACGGAGCGGCACACTTGGGTGTCATGAGGGTTCCTGCGGAGGCGCGCGTCGATCTCGGCGCCATCGGCGACAACATCGGGCTGCTGCGCGAGCACGCCCGGGGCGCCGAGGTCATGGCCATGGTGAAGGCCGAGGCGTACGGGCACGGGCTGGTCGAGGCCGCGCGGGCCGCGCTCGCCGGCGGCGCGACGTGGCTCGGGGTCGCGAAGCTGGCCGAGGCGCTGCGGCTGCGGGACGCGGGCCTCACCGTACGGACGCTGGTGACCCTCGGCGTCCCCGGCGAACCGTACGAGGAGGCCGTCGCGCGGGACGTCGACCTCACCGTGGGCGCGGTCTGGCTGCTGGACGAGGTCGTCCGGGCGGCGGAGCGGGCCGGGCGGCAGGCCCGGGTGCACCTCAAGGCCGACACCGGGATGTCGCGGGGCGGGGTGAGCGGCGCCGACTGGGAGGCGCTGGTCGACGCGGCGCTCGAGGCCGAGGCCGCCGGGCGGGTGCGGGTCGCCGGGGTCATGTCGCACTTCGCGTGCGCGGACGAGCCGGGCCATCCCTCGGTCGCGGCGCAGCTGGACGCCTTCACCGAGATGGTCGCGCACGCGGAGAAGGCGGGGGCGCGGTTCGAGGTCCGGCACCTGGCGAACTCGGCGGCGACGCTGACCCTCCCGGAGGCGCGGTTCGACCTCGTCCGGCCCGGCATCGCGACGTACGGGCTGACGCCCGTGCCGCGGCTCGGGACGTTCGGGCTGCGGCCCGCGATGACGCTGGTGGCGGACGCGGCGCTGGTCAAGCGTGTCCCGGCAGGTCGCGGAGTGTCGTACGGTCACACGTACACCACGCGCACCGCCACGAACCTGGCCGTAGTGCCCGTGGGGTACGGCGACGGGATCCCCAGGCACGGCTCCAACCTCCTGGAGGTCCTCGCGGGCGGGCGCCGCAGGACGATCGCCGGACGGGTCTGCATGGACCAGTTCGTCATCGACCTGGGCGACGACCGGCTGTCGGCGGGTGAGGAGATCATCCTGTTCGGGCCGGGCGACCGGGGCGAGCCGACCGCGCAGGAGTGGGCGGACGCCCTGGGGACGATCTCCTATGAGATCGTCACCCGCATCGGGTCCCGGGTGCCGAGGGCGTATCCGGGACGGGCGCTGTAGGGGGCGCGTGCATGGACGACAGGAGCAGGCGCAGGCGCAGGCTCGGCGTGGCCGGCGTGGTCGCGGGGGTCGGCGCTGCGGGCGTGGGCGCGGCCGTGGGGCTGCGGCACTTCGCCGTCGGCCGGGTCCGGCTGCGGCCCGACCCGGACGCGGACGAGCCGTTCGGCGAGCTGCGCGGGCGGGCGCTGACCGTCGAGGCCGACGACGGCGTCCCGCTGCACGTGGAGGTCGACGGCCCGGACGACGCCGACCTCACCGTGGTGTTCTGCCACGGCTACACCCTCAACCAGGACGCGTGGCACTACCAGCGCCGAGACCTGCGCGGATCGGTGCGCATGGTGTTCTGGGACCAGCGCAGCCACGGCCGGTCCGGCCGCGGGAGCCTGGAGCGCGCGACGATCGAGCAGACCGGCGACGACCTGCGCGCCGTGCTGGAGGCGGTGACCGGGCCGGACGCGCCCGTCGTCCTCGCCGGGCACTCGATGGGCGGGATGTCGATCATGGCGCTGGCCGACCGGCACCCCGAGCTGTTCGACCGGCGGGTGGTGGGCGTCGCGCTCGTCAACACCTCGTGCGGCGACCTGGCGGAGATGACGCTCGGGCTGCCGCTGGTGCTGGCGAAGGTCGTCCGGCCGCTCGCGCCCGGCACGCTGCGCGGCCTCGGCCGCCGCGCCGACCTCGTGGAGCGGGCGCGCGGGCTGGGCGCCGACCTCGCGTTCGTCGTCACCCGGAAGATGGCGTTCGCCGACAAGTACGTCAGCCCGTCCGTCGTCGACTTCCTGGAGCAGATGATCCGGGCGACGCCGATCGACGTGATCGCCGAGTTCTACCCGGCGCTGATGGGCCACGACAAGGCGGCCTGCCTCGACGTCCTGCGCGACGTGCCCGCGGTGGTGCTGGCCGGCGGCCGCGACCGGCTGACCCCGGTCGAGCACTCGCGCCGCATCGCGGCGGCGCTGCCCGACGCGGAGCTGGTAGAGGTGGAGGTGGCCGGGCACGTGCTGCCGCTGGAGTACCCGGGGGTGGTGACCGGCGCGCTGCGGCGGCTGATCGCCCGCGTCCGCCCCGGCTACGAGCAGGAGGAGGAGCGCACCGCGTGAACGCGATCACCGTCGCCGTGCCCACCGCGGCGGACATGCACGACCTGGGGGTGCGGCTGGCCGGCCTGCTCCGGGCGGGCGACCTGCTCGTGCTGACCGGGCACCTCGGCGCGGGCAAGACGACGCTCACGCGGGGGATCGGCGAGGGCCTGAAGGTGCGCGGCCCGATCACCTCGCCGACGTTCGTCATCGCGCGGGTGCACCCCTCGCTCGCCGGCGGGCCGCCGCTGGTGCACGTGGACGCGTACCGACTGGGCGGTTTCGCGGAACTGGACGATCTCGATCTCGACGCGTCCGTCGCCGAATCGGTGACGGTCGTGGAATGGGGGGAAGGGCTCGCGGAGGGTCTCGCCGAGGACCGCCTGGAACTGATCATTTCGCGCGGGGACGGGCCGGGCGAGGAACGCGAAGTAAGGATCGTCGGGGTCGGTCATCGCTGGTCCGACCTGGAACTCAACGCCGGATGAGGCCCCGCGGGCAACTTCAGCGGTTTTTGCCATCCGGGATGGACCACTTTACGGCTACATGTCGTACTCTTTGCCGGAACAAGCCTCACCTAGACGACATATCGATTTCCTAACGGGAGTGGGAACCGGTGAGTGGTAGCCATCGCAGCGGTAGTGACCGCGACAGCTACCGCGGTTCGGGCGGTGGCCAGGGGCCAGGCGGCGGTTACCGGCCGGACGGCGGTGGATACGGCACGGGCGGCGACGAGTACGGGCGGTACCCGGACCGGGACCCCGGCCGCACCGCGGGAACCGGCGGTTACCCGACCGGCGGTTACCCGACCGGCGGCTATGAGACCGCCGGTTACGAGAGCGGCGGATACGAGGCCGGCGGATACACGTCCGGGCAATCGTCCGGGCAATCAGGTAGCGCCCCCTACCAGAGGGAGAGCGGCCCCTATCAGCGGGACTCCGGCGGCTACCGTCCCGAGACCGGTTCCTACCGTCCCCAGACGGGCGCCTACCGGCCGGAGCAGGGCTCGTACCAGCAGGACACCGGCTCCTACCGGCGTGAGAGCCCCTACCAGCGGGACAGCGGCCCCTACCAGCGCGAGACCGGCCCGTACCAGACGGGCAGCGGCGGCTACCGGTCCGACAGCGGCGGCTACCGGTCCGACAGCGGGGGCTACCGGTCGGACAGCGGCGGCTACGGGACCGACACCGGCGGCTACCGCACCGGTGGCGGCGGCCGCCGCCGGGCCGACAGCGGCGGCTACCGCACCGGCAGCCACCGGGTGGTGCGCGACCGCGCCGGCGGGCGGCGCTGGGGCGTCATCCTCGGCGGCATCGTCGCCGGTGTCGGCGTCTGCGTCCTCGCGGTCGTCGTCATCCTGGGCGGCGTCGGCGCGAGCGGCGACAAGGACGGCGGCGGCATCGTCGGCAGCGGCGCCGCCGACAGCTCTCCGACGGCGAAGGGCGAGCGCGCCGTCGTGCCCGACTCCTGCACGATCATCGGCAAGGACCTCACCGACCGGCTGGCGCCGGGCTCCGAGCGCACCCAGGCCGACAACTACCAGAGCAGCGAGCGGCAGAACCAGTGCGTGTGGGGCGCCTACGCGGGCGACACCAAGCGGCAGCTCACCGTGGAGCTCCGCGCGATCGCCGGCACCGCCGACCAGACGCCCACCGACGTCGCCGCCAAGACGTTCACCTCCGAGCGCGCCGCCGACGAGTCCGGCAAGGCGCTGCTCCCCGGCCAGAAGCTCACCGAGAAGAAGCGCCTCCAGGACATCGGCGACGACGCCTACGTCGTCTACAGCGTGGACGACAAGCAGGGCGCGGGCGAGGCCATCAGCAACGTGCGGGTCGCGAACACCCTGGTCACGATCCACTACTCGGGCTCCAACGACGGCGACCCGCTCTCGTCCAAGGCCGCGACCGACGGCGCCACCGAGGTCGCCAAGGCCGTGATCCAGGCGCTCGCCCAGGGCTGAACCACCGGCCCGGCTCGAACACCGCC
>NZ_JBIQHY010000027.1:15729-55522 GCF_044508335.1 Actinomadura sp. | reverse complement strand
CCGTGATCCAGGCGCTCGCCCAGGGCTGAACCACCGGCCCGGCTCGAACACCGCCAACTGAACCCGCCAACTGAACCCGCCGATCGAACCCGCCGATCGAACCACCGCCAGGCTGAACCCCTCCGAGCTGAACCCTTCCGGGCTGAACCAGCGGAGCCCACCTGACCGGTAGGCTTACAACCCGTGCTGGTGCTGGCTTTCGATACCGCGACCGCCGCGATCACCGTGGCGCTGTACGAGTGGATCCCCGGTGAGGGCGCCGTGCCGCGCGGCGTCGCGGAGGCCGTCGACCGGCGGCGGCACACCGAGCTGCTCACCCCGTCCATCGCGCAGGTCATGGCCGAGGCCGGGGCGGCTCCGGACGACCTGAGCGCGATCGCCGTCGGCGTCGGGCCCGGCCCCTACACCGGGCTGCGCGTCGGGCTCGTCACCGCCCGCTCCATGGGCGGCGCCCTGAGCATCCCCGTCCACGGCGTGTGCACGCTGGACACCATCGCCTGGGCCACCGGCCGCGACCAGCCGTTCGTCGTCGCGACCGACGCCCGCCGCAAGGAGGTCTACTGGGCGCGGTACGACTCGGCCCGGGCGCGCGCCACCGAACCCGCCGTGGGCCCGCCGCAGGACGTCCCGCAGGGGCTGCCCGTCGTCGGCGAGGGTGCGGCCCTCTACCCGGACGTCCTCGGCGACTCCGGCCACGAGCCCCTGCTGCCGAGCGCCGGCGCCCTCGCCGACCTGGCGATCGCCCGCCTGGCCGGCCTCAAGGGCCCCCCGCTGCTCCCGCCGGAGCCGCTCTACCTGCGCAGGCCGGACGCGAAGGAACCGGGCCCGCGCAAGAAGGTGACCCCGGCATGACCGATGTCGTCGTCCGGCCCATGACGGACGCGGACCTCCCGGCCGTCCACCGGCTGGAGCGGGTCCTCTTCCCGGAGGACGCCTGGAGCGAGGAGATGCTGCGCGGCGAGCTCGCCGAGCAGCCGCGCACCCGGCACTACGTCGTCGCCGAGGAGCCCGGCGGCGAGATCGTGGGCTACGCGGGCCTCGCCGCGGCGGGCGGGCAGGCCGACGTGCAGACCATCGGGGTGCGCGCCGACCGCCGCAAGCACGGCATCGGCGCGGCGCTGCTCACCGAGCTGCTGAACGAGGCGGTCCGCCGCAACAGCGAGGCGGTGTTCCTGGAGGTCCGCGCCGACAACGACCCCGCGCACCGCCTCTACGAGCGGTTCGGTTTCGTCAAGGTCGGCCTCCGCAGGCGCTACTACCAGCCCTCGAACGTGGACGCGATCGTGATGAGCCGCCCGCTCACCCGCCGTCCGCCCATGGGCTTCAACCGGGAGACGTGATGATGCGCGACGAGCCGCTGGTGCTCGGGATCGAGACGTCGTGCGACGAGACCGGAGTCGGGATCGTGCGCGGCACCACGCTGCTGGCGGACGCCATCGCCTCCAGCGTCGACCAGCACGCCCGCTTCGGCGGCGTGGTGCCTGAGGTGGCGTCGCGCGCGCACCTGGAGGCGATGGGGCCGACCGTCGAGCGCGCGCTCGCGGACGCCGGGGTGAAGTTCACCGACGTGGACGCGTTCGCCGTCACCGCCGGCCCGGGGCTGCCGGGCGCGCTGATGGTCGGCGTCGCCGCGGCGAAGGCGTACGCGCTGTCGCTCGGCAAGCCGCTGTACGGCGTCAACCACCTGGCCGCGCACGTGTGCGTCGACCAGCTCGAACACGGCCCGCTGCCGAAGCCCTGCGTGGCGCTGCTGGTGTCGGGCGGCCACTCGTCGATCCTGCTGGTGCCGGACGTGGCGGGCGATGTCCGCTCGCTCGGCGGCACCGTCGACGATGCGGCCGGGGAGGCGTTCGACAAGGTCGCGCGGGTCCTCGGCCTCGGCTTCCCCGGCGGGCCGGTCATCGACCGCATGGCCCGCGAGGGCGACCCCGCCGCGATCGCGTTCCCGCGCGGCAAGTACAACGACGGCACCTACGACTTCTCGTTCTCCGGCCTGAAGACGGCCGTGGCCCGCTGGGTGGAGGCCAGGGAGCGCACCGGCGAGCCCGTCCCGGTGCCGGACGTGGCCGCGTCCTTCCAGGAGGCCGTGGTCGACGTCCTGACGCAGAAGGCGCTGAAGGTCTGCAAGGACAACGGCGTCCGCGACCTGCTGATCGGCGGCGGCGTCGCGGCCAACTCCCGTCTGCGCGCCCTCGCCGCCGAACGCTGCGAGGCGGCCGGGGTGCGGCTGCGCGTCCCGCGCCCGAAGCTGTGCACCGACAACGGCGCGATGGTCGCCGCGCTGGGCTCCGAGCTGGTCGCCGCCGGCGCTGCCCCGTCCGACCTGGAGCTTCCGGCCGACTCCAGCCTGCCCGTGGAGACGGTCACCCTCTGACGGTGCCTAGCACTCCGCCAGCAGGGAGGCGAGGTAGTCCTCGAAGAGGGGGACCTTGGCCTCGTCCATCGTGTGCTCCTCGGTTTCGGGGAGCAGGTCGAGGAGGCAGCGGACGTCCCAGTACGGGTCGTGGACGTGGCCGCCGGAGACCTGGTCGAAGGCGGATAGGAAGCGGTCGGCGACCGGGACGCCGTAGCGCAGCGCGAGGCCTCGGCGCATGCAGGCGATGTCGGCGGCGGCGGGCCCGGATGAGGCGTCCGACCAGTCGACGACGCCGGTGAGCTTGCCGTAGGACCACAGCGTGTTGTCGGCGTGGTAGTCGCGGTGGATGAAGCGGACGGGCGCCTCCGGGGCGGGCCGGGCGGCGACCTCGAAGGCGCGCTCCCACAGGTCGGGGCGCAGCGCGTGCTTGGGCGGGCGGCGCACGTCGAGCCGGTTGTGCGGGACGTACGGGGGCATGGTGGACGCGCCGTTCAGGGCGTGCACCGCGAGCAGCGCGGCGGCCAGCTGGATGAGGTACTCGGGCAGGTCGTCGGGGGACGGCCGGGGCGGGTGCCCGGCCAGCCGGGTGATGAGCAGGGCGGGGACGTCGCAGTAGGCGCCGGCGGGGTCGGCGGCCACGAGGGCCGGGGTGGGGATCTCGCAGCCGGCGAGGAGCGCCAGCGCGGCGATCTCCCGCTCGGGGGAGAAGTCGGGCGAGGAGGTGCGGTTCGTCCAGCGGCGCAGGACGAGGCGGTGGGCGCTGCCCGCGCCGCTCTCCACGAGCAGGGCGTGGTTGGCGTGCGAGGTGCCGCCGGCGAGCGGGCGCACCATGCGGATCTCGGCGCCGGCGCCGAGGCACTCCTCCACCCAGCGCAGGGTGGGGTGGCCGGGTGGGGCGCCGGTCGGCAGGCAGGGAGCCGGTGTGCGAGTCACCTGATCCATGAAAACGGATTCCGAAGGGTATTGGGAGTGATTTTGCGAAGACGGAACGTAACAGAATGCACGTCAACGGCGCGGTCCGGCGGAGCATCTTCGGTCGCCGCGGGCGGTTCCCGGACGAACGCCACGGATTCCGCGGGGTATCCGGAGGAGTCCGGGTGGGGCCCGCGCGGCCCCACCCGGTGAGACCGGTCAGTCCTTGGGGTCGCGGCGCGGGCGCAGCAGCGCCTCGGCGAGGGCGAGCATCGTCTCCTCCAGGGTGGACAGCCGCTTGAGCACGTCCTCGTGCACGGCGTTGACCTGCTTGGAGACCTCGTCGTGGACCCCGTCGACCTTGCGGCCGACCTCGTTCTCGACGTGCAGGAAGCGCTTGGCGAACTCGGCCTGCGCGGCGTCGGCGCGCCGCCCGGCCTCGTCCTGCATGCTCTCCACGCGGCGCGCGAACTCCGCCTGCACGCCGCCGACCTGCCGCGCGACGTCCTCCTGCATGTTGCCGACCTGCTTGGCGACGTCCTCGTGGATGCTGCCGACCTGCCGGGTGACGTCCTCGTGGATGTCGCCGATCCGCTTGCCGAAGTCGTCGTGCACGCCGCTGACCTGCCGCGTCACCTCGGTGTGCACGGACTCGACCTGCTTGGCGACGTCGGCGTGCACCGACTCGACGCGGCGGGAGACGATGTCGACCTGCGCGGTGAACTCCTCCAGTGCGCCGTCGACCCGCTTGGCGACCTCCTCGTGGATGGTGTCGATGCGCTTGCGGACGTCCTCGTGCACGTCCTCGAACCGGCGGGAGAACTCGTCCATGCGCTTGGCGACGTCGCTGTAGGCGGTCTCGGCGATCTGCGACATGGTCGCCTTGACCTCGTCGCGGTCGGGCCGGGCGCGCAGCTCCTCGATCAGCGGGTCGACCGCCTCGGCGAGGTGCTTCTCCAGCGCGTCGAACCGGTCGCCGTACTCGGCCGCGGGACGCTGCGCGAGGTCGCGCAGCATGCGGTGCAGCTCGGCGATCTCCAGCGTGGCGGGCAGCCGGCCGATGCGCTCGCCGACCCCGTCGATGCGGCCGTCGAGGCTCTCGAACCGCCCGTCCAGGCCCTCCAGCTTGCCGGACAGCCCTTCGAGCCGGCCGTCCACGCCGTCCAGCCGCCCGTCCAGCCCGTCGAGCCGGCCGCCGACGCCCTCGACCCGGCCGTTGACCGCCTCAAGACCCTGCTCCATCCGCTCGGCCATCTCGCCGAGCGACTGGTCGACCCGCGCCGTGACCCCGTTGATCGAATGCTCCAGCCGCTCGGACCGGTGCCCCAGCTCGGCGAGCGACTTGTCCAGCCGGTTGAAGCGGACGGACGCGGCCTCCATGCTGCCCTGGAGCTTGTCCAGCCGCTTGGTCATCTCGTCCATGCGCTGGGACGCCTGCTGCGTGGCGTCGGTGATCTGCTGCGCCGAGTCGAGGACGGCCTGGATGCGGGTCAGGCCCTCGTCGACGTTCTCCGCGACGACGCCCACATCGGCCCACAGCGCGGGCAGCTCGGCGACGGGCTTGACCCGCTCGCCGAACGACTCGATGTGCTCGGCCAGTCCTTCGGCCCATTCCGGGGGCTTGCCCGACAGCTCGTCCACCTGCCCGCGGACGCTCTCGAGCTGCCCGGTCAGCCCGCTGAGCTCCCGCTCGCGGACCTCGCGGAGCAGCCACTCCATGCCTTCCAGCCGCTGGCGAATCTCGTCCAGGACCTGACCCTGTGAGCGCTGTTCATAGACGTGGTCCTGCGCCGCACGGGCGAGCAACTCCCGCATCCGATCCGAGACCGGTTGACCCCCCGTCTGCAGGAAGTTGTGATTCGTTTCCACCCGATGCTCCTTCGTGTGCCGGCGCGACGAAATGACGCACGGCAAATGAATCTGTGAGATGGCCACTGTAGTGCGTGTAGACGACCGCTAAAACGGGTAGCAGAGAAGATTGTGAGTTCTGCGGAATGCGCCTGTTATCCAGCTGGGGTGAATAGCGAGAAATAGCCGGGTGCGAGGCTGTTCTCACGTTTCGCGGCAATCGCGATGATCGTGGGGATGCGCCGGTGGTGTACGGCGGCCCGGCGCGGCGCCGTGTCCGTACATCTCGTCCAACATCCGCAGTTCCCGCTCCGCCGCTCAACCCCGACGGCCGCCGCGTGCGGCGGGGGCGCGCCGCCGCGCGGCGGGCGGCGGCCCCATTTCGGAGGGTATTTCGTGGCGCCGAAGTGCCCGCCGCTGAACCTGGCTTGGCGTTTCCGGGAGCGCCGGTCCGCGATCGCCGATTCGCGGCTGCCGCCGCGCCCTTGCCGGGCGCCCGCAATCCCTGGTGGACGCGATGCCGGAAAACGCCGATGATTTGCACCGCCGTGGCGCGTCGCCCGGTCCGGCTTGGCGTTGCCCGCCGGGCGGAAGATCTTTGGGCACGGTTGCCGGCCGGCCGCCGCTCCAGGCGGGTCAGGGCGCCTGGACGGGACGGGCGAGGAGGGCGACCGGGGCGCGCCCGACCCGCGTCGCCACCAGCGTCAGCGCCGCGCCGCCGCGGCCGGACCCGCGCCCGCCGAAGCCGAGGTCGCGCCGCAGCCGGTCGGGGTCGACGGCCGAGCCGCGCTTCTTGACGGTCAGCGCGCCGACGCCGCGGCGCCGCAGCTCGGCGCGCAGGCGTTTCACGGAGAACGGCAGCACGTCCTCTATCTCATAGGCGGAGGCGAACGGCGTCGGGCACAGCCGGTCGGACGTGATGTACGCGATGTGCGGGTCGGCGAGCCCGCCGCCGACCAGCTCCGCCACCTCGCCCACCAGGTGGGCGCGGATCACCGCTCCGTCGGGCTCGTACAGGTAGCGGCCCCACGAGCGCACGTCAGGGACGTCCGAGCCGTGCGGGGTCAGCGTCCAGACCTCGGGGTCGGTGTCGGACGAGAGCAGCGTGGCCCGGCGCCCCACGTCCCCTGCGAGCGACCCCAGCCACAGGGCCGCCTCCTTGACGTCGCCGTGGACCGACACCCATTCGGCCTCGGCGCCGTCCGGGACGGCCTCGTGCGGTATGCCGGGGGCGACCTTGACGCATGCGGCGGGTGCCTTCCGCGCGATGTCCAGGACGACGTCGAGCGGCGGCTCGTAGGAGCGGGGGTCGAAGACCCTGCCGCGTGCGCTCCGCCGGCCAGGGTCGGCGAACACTGCGTCGGCCCCGTCCACGGAGGCTTTGGTGGCGTCCCCCATGCGTATGGAAGCGTCGAGTCCAAAGACGGTCACGTTCGCCTGCGCGACCTCCGCCGTCAGGGGGTCGAGCTCCACCCCCTCCCCGGCAAGCCCCGCCCGGCCCCGGGCTATGAGGTCGGCTCCTATGCCGCAGCCCAGGTCGAGCACATACGCGCCGTCCAGATGGGTAGCGAACCGTCGTGCCCTGTGTGCAGCCACGCTCGCACGGGTCGCCTGCTCTAGCCCGGCCGGTGTGAAGTACATGCGGTCGGCGTCCGGACCGAACTTGGCCCGCGCCCGCTCGCGGAGCCGCACCTCGGTGAGCGCGGCCGCGACGAGCGCGGGATCGTGCCGTTCGCGCAGCCGGGACGCCGTCGCGAGCAGCGCGTCATCGCGCACGTCCGCGGCGGCCGCCTCGGCGAGGAGCGCCTGGCCGGACGGTGTGCGCAGGGCCCGGAACGACGCTATGTCCATAGGGCGAAGTTAGCGGCGGGCCAAGTCCGCGCGGTGCGCTCGTGTCCGTGTTGACGGGCTCACGGGCACAGAATAGTCTCCATGTCTGGCACTCTCGTAGTGAGAGTGCCAACAAACAGCGACAAGGTCGGTCTGGCACCCGCGACGGCAGGCCGGTCCAGGGTCGCCTCTTCTGTCACATGTGCTGGCCGGTCACCCGTGGCCGGCCGAGGACCAATCGAAGGGGAGGTCAGATCGTGACGACCGCCACCAAGGTTGTTCTCAAGCCGCTTGAGGACCGCATCGTCGTCCAGCCGCTTGAGGCCGAGACCACCACCGCGTCGGGCCTGGTGATCCCGGACACCGCGAAGGAGAAGCCCCAGGAGGGCACCGTCATCGCGGTGGGCCCGGGCCGTGTCGACGACAAGGGCGAGCGCGTCCCGGTCGACGTCAAGGTCGGCGAGGTCGTGCTCTACAGCAAGTACGGCGGCACCGAGGTCAAGTACAACAACGAGGAGTACCTCGTCCTCTCGGCCCGCGACGTGCTCGCGGTCATCGAGAAGTAGTCATCGAGCCGTGATGCACCCGCCCCGGTCGGCGCCGCCTTCGGCGGGGCTGCCGGGGCGGATCGCGTAATAGAGGAGTATCCGCATGGCGAAGATCCTGGAGTTCGAGGAGGACGCTCGCCGGGCTCTTGAGCGCGGCGTCAACGCCCTCGCGGACGCCGTCAAGGTGACGATCGGCCCGCGCGGCCGCAACGTCGTCATCGACAAGAAGTTCGGTGCGCCGACGATCACCAACGACGGCGTCACCATCGCCCGCGAGGTGGAGCTGGAGGACCCGTACGAGAACCTCGGGGCCCAGCTCGCCAAGGAAGTGGCGACCAAGACCAACGACATCGCGGGCGACGGCACCACCACGGCGACCGTCCTCGCACAGGCGCTGGTCCGGGAGGGCACCCGCAACGTGGCGGCCGGCGCGTCCCCGCTCGCGCTCAAGCGCGGCATCGACGCGGCCGCCCACTACGTGTCCGACCAGCTGCTGAAGTCGGCCCGCGAGATCGTGGAGAAGGGCGAGATCGCGCACGTCGCCACCATCTCCGCGCAGGACGCGCAGATCGGCGAGCTGATCGCCGAGGCGTTCGAGAAGGTCGGCAAGGACGGCGTCATCACCGTCGAAGAGGCCCACACCATGGGCCTGGAGCTGGAGTTCACCGAGGGCCTCCAGTTCGACAAGGGCTACCTGTCGCCGCACATGGTGACCGACCACGAGCGCATGGAGGCCGTCCTGGAGGACGCCTACGTGCTCATCGTGGACGGCAAGATCTCCAACGTGCAGGAGTTCCTGCCGCTGGCGGAGAAGGTCGCGCAGACCAAGAAGCCGCTGCTCGTGGTGGCCGAGGACGTCGAGGGCGAGGCCCTGGCGCTGCTCGTCGCCAACAAGATCCGCGGGACGTTCACGTCCGTCGCGGTGAAGGCGCCCGGCTTCGGCGACCGCCGCAAGGCGATGCTCGGCGACATGGCCACCCTCACCGGCGGCCAGGTCGTCAGCGAGGCCATCGGCCTCAAGCTCGACTCCATCGGGCTGGAGGACCTCGGCCGCGCCCGCCGCATCACCGTCACCAAGGACAACACCACCATCGTGGACGGTGAGGGCTCCGCCGACGACATCAACGCGCGGATCAACCAGATCAAGGTCGAGATCGAGAACTCCGACTCCGACTGGGACCGCGAGAAGCTGCAGGAGCGCCTGGCCAAGCTGGCCGGCGGGGTCTGCGTGCTGCGCGTCGGCGCCGCCACCGAGGTGGAGCTGAAGGAGAAGAAGCACCGCCTGGAGGACGCCATCTCGGCGACCCGCGCGGCGATCGAGGAGGGCATCGTCTCCGGCGGCGGCAGCGCGCTGGTGCACGTCGCCAAGGAGGGCTTCGACGCGCTCGGGCTGTCCGGCGACGAGGCCACCGGGGCGGACGCCGTCCGCCGCGCGCTGAACGAGCCGCTGCGGTGGATCTCCGAGAACGCCGGCCAGGAGGGCCACGTCGTCGTCTCCAAGGTGCAGGCGCTGCAGGCCGGCCACGGCTACAACGCCGCGACCGGCGAGTACGGCGACCTGATCGCGCAGGGCGTCATCGACCCGGTGAAGGTCACCCGCTCGGCGGTCACCAACGCCGCGTCGATCGCGGGCATGCTGCTCACCACCGAGGCGCTCGTGGTCGACAAGCCGGAGGAGGAGGAGCCCGCCGCCGGCGGTCACGGCCACGGTCACGGCCACGGCCACGGCCACTGAGTCCTGCCCGCCCGGCCGGGGCCGCCGGCTCCGGGCGGGAAGGGGAAGACCGGCCGCGAACGCCGCGGCCCCCGCCCGGTCCCGGGCGGGGGCCGCGGTGCGCCCGCTCCCCGGCCGGGACGGCGTGGAATCGCCGTTATGTTGCTAAATGAGCTATTTGTGGCCCGATGAACTGGTGAAGATTTCGTGACATCGGGCATCCGGACGAGCGCGCCGCGTAGTATCCCCAGGTTCGTTCCAGCACTGTGACCATTCCGTTGTCTACGACGGGGGAGACACGCCCGGCGGTGCTGGGCATCATGCTTGACGTGACCGAGGGATGCTTCGCCGGGACCATGACCGCGCGCGCTGCCGAACCCTCGGGAGGGCCGGCCCCGCCGGCGCCTCGCGACACCGGCCGCGGAGGACGCGCGCTGCGCGCCGCCGACGCGGCCGGCGGCGATCTCAGGGAGCTGACGAACCTCGCCGTCCAGGGCGACCCGAGCGCCATCGAGGTCCTCATCGCCGAGGTGCGCCCGATGATCGTCCGGTACTGCCGGGCCCGGCTCGGCCGCGTCTCCGGGCAGTACCACATCGCCGACGACGTGGCCCAGGAGGTCTGCATCGCCGTCCTGTCGGCGCTGCCCCGGTACCGGGACATGGGCCGCCCCTTCGCCTCCTTCGTCTTCGGCATCGCCGCGCACAAGATCGCCGACGCGCTGCGCAGCGCGGTCCGCGCCGCGGTGCCCACCGAGGACCTGCCGGACGGCCCCGACGACCGTCCCGGCCCCGAGGAGACGGTGGTGCGCTACATCGAGGCGCAGCGCGCCCGCGACCTGCTGACCCGGCTGCCCGACCACCAGCGCGAGCTGGTGCTGCTGCGGGTCGTCGCGGGGCTGTCGGCCGAGGAGACCGGCAACGTGCTCGGCATGTCCGCGGGCGCGGTGCGCGTCGCCCAGCACCGGGCCCTGGCCCGGCTCCGGGCGATGGCCAGAGAGGAGTCGATCGCTTGACGGAGCGAGGCCCCCTCACCGGCGTCGGGGGCGCCCCGAATCCGGCCGAGCCCTCGCACTCCGGTGACGCGCCGGCCCCGGCGTCCCGGCCGGCCGCGGCCGACCTCGCCGCGGTCCGCCGCACCGACGCGCTCATCGAGTCGCTGGCCGCGCGCCGCGCGCCCGGCTCCGCGGCCCGGGCGGGCGACGACTCCGACCCGGCGGTCCGGCTGCTGCGCGCGCTGATCACCGACGTGGACGAGGGGACCTCCGACCCCGCCCCGCCGGCCCCGTCCGGCCCCGGCCCCCGGCGCCGCGGCCCCCGCACCATCGTCGCGCTGGGCGTGGCGGGCGCCGTCCTCGCCAGCACGGGCGTCGCCGCGGCGGGCGGCGGCGCGGCGGACCGCTCCTCCGTCCCCGCACCGAGCTCGCCCGGGGTCTCCGACCGGGTGGACAAGCCCGCCGCGGACGTCGACGCCGTGACGCACGACCGGGGCCGCCCGCCGGTCCGCCCGGCGCCCGTCGCGGCCGGGAAGCCGTCGCACGACCCCGAGCGCGCGGACATCGCCCGCCTCAAGCGGCGGCTGGAGCACCTGTTCGCGTCCCGGGACCGGCGCGACCGGCCCGACCTGCCCACGGCCGTAACGCGCTCGGCGCCGTCCGCCCGCCCGGAGGCCGACCCGCCCGAAGACGACCTGCGCCGCCGCCTGGACGACCTGCGCCGGGAGGCCGAGAGGCAGGCGAACAACTACAAGAACCCCCGCTAGCCCGGCGCGCCGGGTCAGTTCTCGTCGTGGCCCTCTTCGCTGTCGATCACGCCGTCGACGTAGCCGCGGGCGTACTCCCAGCTCACGTAGTCGACGGGATCGGGGGAGAGGGCGGGTTCGTGCACGCGGGGGAGGCCGGCGTCGAGCAGGTGGCGCAGGTTGCCGTGCAGCAGCTCCCAGTCGATGTAGTGGAGCTTGCCGCAGTCGCCGCAGTCGACGGTGAGCCCGCGCACGCCGAGCGGCTCCAGCAGCGCCCGGAACACCTCCAGGTCGGCGAGGTCGGCCAGCACGTCCTCCCGCTCCGTCACGCTGAGCGGAGCGGCCTCGTCGCCGGGGTCGCCGAGCGCCGCCGCCGGATCCTCCGGGTCTCCGGCGAACGGGTCGAGCGGAGCATCGTCGTGCACACCCCCACGCTACTGCCGGACGCCCCGTAAGGTGCACCCCCCGCTCTTCTCTGTGCGCGAACAGGTGCGCAGCGTGCGCGGCCGCCGGGAATGTTGGGCGGTGCCGGTCTTGTTGGCTGATGTCATCAAGACCACGTGCCGGCCGTGCGCAAGGGCCCGTCCCGCCTCGGGCGCACGCCCTACCATGGGAACAGGGTCCCGCGTGACCTGGCCCGATGCCGCCACCATTACGGGAAGGTTGTCATGAACCCCGCCGCCGAGCCCGACAAGTTCCTCCCGCAGGGCCTGACCTTCGACGACGTGCTCCTGCTCCCGGGGTACTCCGACATGCAGCCCGGCGAGGCCGACACCACGACCAGGCTCACCCGCGGGATCTCGCTGCGCATCCCGCTCGTCTCGGCGGCGATGGACACGGTGACCGAGGCGCGGACGGCGGTCGCGATGGCGCGGCAGGGCGGCATCGGCGTCCTGCACCGCAACATGTCGATCGAGGACCAGGCCGAGGAGGCCGACCGGGTCAAGCGGTCCGAGTCCGGGATGATCACCAACCCGGTCACCTGCCTGCCGGACGCGACGCTCGCCGACGTCGAGGAGCTGTGCGCCCACTACCGGATCTCCGGGGTGCCGGTCACCGATGTGCGGGGCGTGCTGGTCGGCATCGTGACGAACCGGGACATGCGCTTCGAGTCCGACCTGTCCCGCCCGGTCCGCGAGGTCATGACCCCCATGCCGCTGGTGACGGCGCCGGTGGGCGTGTCGCGGGACGAGGCGTTCCGGCTGCTGGCGGGCAACAAGGTCGAGAAGCTCCCGCTCGTGGACGCCGACGGCCGGCTCAAGGGCCTCATCACCACCAAGGACTTCACCAAGAGCGAGCAGTACCCGAACGCCACCAAGGACGCCGACGGCCGGCTGCTCGTCGCCGCGGCCGTGGGCGTCGGCGAGGACGCGCTGCGCCGCGCCCGCGCGCTCATCGAGGCCGGCACCGACGTGATCGTCGTGGACACGGCGCACGGCCACTCCAAGGGCGTCGCCGACACGGTCGCCGCGATCAAGGGCAGCTCCGCGGTCGAGGTCGTCGGCGGCAACGTCGCCACCTACGCGGGCGCGAAGGTCCTGGTCGACGCGGGCGCCGACGCGATCAAGGTCGGGGTCGGCCCCGGCTCGATCTGCACCACCCGCATCGTCGCCGGCGTCGGCGTACCGCAGATCACCGCGATCTTCGAGGCGTCCCGCGCGGCGAAGGAGGCCGGCGTCCCGGTGATCGGGGACGGCGGCCTGCAGTACTCGGGCGACATCGCCAAGGCCCTGGTCGCGGGCGCCGACACCGTCATGCTCGGCAGCCTGCTCGCCGGCGTCGAGGAGTCCCCGGGCGAGCTGATCTTCGTGCACGGCAAGCAGTACAAGTCGTACCGCGGGATGGGCTCGCTCGGCGCGATGCGCAACCGCGAGCGCGGCGCGTCCTACTCCAAGGACCGGTACGCGCAGGCCGACGTCACCGCCGAGGAGAAGCTCATCCCCGAGGGCGTCGAGGGCCAGGTGCCCTACCGCGGCCCGCTCGCCAACGTCGCGCACCAGCTCGTCGGCGGCCTCCACCAGTCCATGTGGTACGCCGGGACGCGCAGCATCCCCGAGCTGCAGGAGCGCGGCCAGCTCATGCGCATCAGCGTCGCCGGCCTCCGCGAGAGCCACCCGCACGACATCCAGATGACGGTCGAGGCCCCCAACTACCAGGGCCGCTGACCCCGGCCCCTGGTCCCGCGCGCGGATCTCGTTCGGGCGGCGCCTGACGTAAGCTCTTCCGGGGCTCGTTCCCGCGGCCGGCGGGAGCATCGGGCAGGACGACGACCGGCACGGCGCCGGGTGAGGAAGAGGGGCGCAGTGGCTGCTGAGGTGGAGATCGGCCGGGGCAAGAGCGGCCGCCGGGCGTACGCCTTCGACGACATCGGCATCGTGCCGTCCCGCCGGACGCGCGACCCCGAGGAGGTCAGCGTCGCCTGGCAGATCGACGCCTACCGCTTCGAGATGCCGCTGGTCGTCGCGCCGATGGACAGCGTCGTCAGCCCCGCCACCGCGATCGCCGTCGGGCGGCTCGGCGGCCTCGCCGTCCTCGACCTCGAAGGGCTGTGGACGCGGTACGAGAACCCCGAGCCGCTGCTCGCCGAGATCGCCTCGCTGGACGACGCGCGCGCCACCCAGCGGCTCCAGGAGATCTACACCGAGCCGATCAAGGAGGAGCTGATCGGCCGCCGGATCGAGGAGGTCCGGGAGGCCGGCGTCACCGTCGCCGCGCGGCTGTCGCCGCAGCGCACCGCCCAGTTCCACAAGGCCGTCATCGACGCGGGCGTCGACCTGTTCGTGATCCGCGGGACGACCGTGTCCGCCGAGCACGTGTCGGGGCGGGCCGAGCCGCTGAACCTCAAGCAGTTCATCTACGACCTCGACGTCCCCGTCATCGTCGGCGGCTGCTCGACCTACACGGCCGCGCTGCACCTGATGCGGACCGGCGCCGCGGGCGTGCTGGTCGGGTTCGGCGGCGGCTCCGGGCACACCACCCGGACCGTCCTCGGCGTCGCCGTCCCCATGGCCACCGCGGTCGCCGACGTCGCCGCCGCCCGCCGCGACTACATGGACGAGTCCGGCGGCCGCTACGTGCACGTCATCGCCGACGGCGGCATGGTCAACAGCGGCGACATCGCCAAGGCGTTCGCCTGCGGGTCCGACGCCGTGATGGTCGGCTCCCCGTTCGCGCGGTCCACGGAGGCGCCGGGGCGCGGCTACCACTGGGGAAGCGAGGCGCACCACGGCGACGTCCCGCGCGGCACCCGCCTCGAACTCGGGACGATCGGGACGATGGAGCAGATCCTGTACGGCCCGTCCCATGTCGCGGACGGCTCCATGAACCTGATCGGGGCACTGCGTCGCGCGATGGCCACGTCCGGTTACACGGAGTTGAAGGAGTTCCAGCGGGTACAGGTCGTGGTGGCTCCCCGCCGGTCCACCGACTGAGAGCGAACCCACGTCCGCGAGGGTGGCCCCGACCCTACTCTTGGGTAGGAACTGCTCCGAGACCGAACGGCTGTGGGGGGACACGCGATGACGGCATCACCGGTGACCGGCCTTGGGAGCTCGCGGCTGGGGCCGGCCGAGCGGGCCGCCGCGCTCGACCGCATGGCGCGCGAGGAGTTCGACGTGGTCGTCGTCGGCGGCGGCATCGTCGGCGCGGGCGCGGCGCTGGACGCGGCCACCCGGGGGCTGTCGGTCGCGGTGGTCGAGGCGCGCGACTACGCGTCCGGGACGTCGTCGCGCTCGTCCAAGCTGATCCACGGCGGTCTGCGCTACCTGGAGCAGTACAACTTCGACCTCGTCCGGGAGGCGCTGACCGAGCGCAGCCTGCTGCTGCAGCAGATCGCGCCGCACCTGGTGAAGCCCGTCCCGTTCCTGCTGCCGACCACCCACCGCGTGTGGGAGCGCGCGTACTTCGGCGCCGGCGTGGCCCTCTACGACGCGCTCGCGTTCCAGATGGGCAGCACCCGCGGCGTCCCGCACCACCGGCACCTGACGCGGCGCGGCGCGCTGCGGCTCGCGCCGTCCCTGCGGAAGGACGCCTTCACCGGCGCGATCCAGTACTGGGACGCGCAGGTCGACGACGCCCGCTACGTGATGACGGTGCTGCGGACGGCCGCGCAGTACGGCGCCCAGATCGCGTCCCGCACCCAGTGCCTCGGCTTCCTGCGCGAGGGGGAGCGGGTCACCGGCCTGCGCATCCGCGACCTGGAGGGCAACGCGACCAGCGAGGTCCGCGCGAAGCAGGTCGTGAACGCCACCGGCGTGTGGACGGACGACATCCAGGAGCTCGTCGGCGGGCGCGGGCAGATCCATGTGAAGGCGTCGAAGGGCATCCACCTGGTCGTCCCCAAGGACCGCATCCACTCCTCGACGGGCATCATCCTCCGCACGGAGAAGTCGGTCCTCTTCGTGATCCCGTGGGGGCGCCACTGGATCATCGGCACCACCGACACCGCCTGGGACCTCGACAAGGCGCACCCGGCCGCGTCCAAGGCCGACATCGACTACGTCCTGGACCACGTCAACTCCGTGCTGACCACCCCTCTCACCCATGACGACGTGGAGGGGGTCTACGCGGGCCTGCGTCCCCTGCTCACCGGCGAGACCGACGAGACCTCGAAGCTCTCCCGCGAGCACGTCGTCGCGCACCCCGTCCCGGGGCTGGTCCTCGTGGCGGGCGGCAAGTACACCACCTACCGGGTGATGGCCAAGGACGCCATCGACGCGGTCGTCCACGGGCTCGACGGCAAGGTCGCCGAATCCTGCACCGACCGCATCCCGCTCGTCGGCGGCGACGGCTTCCAGGCCATGTGGAACGCCCGCCACCGCCTCGCCTCCCGCTCCGGCCTGCACGTCGCCCGCATCGAGCACCTCCTGCGCCGCTACGGCACCCTCGTGGACGACCTGCTCGAACTGATCTCCGACAAGCCCGACCTGGCCAAGCCGCTGACCGGCGCCGACGACTACCTCCGCGCGGAGGCGGTGTACGCCGCCACGCACGAGGGCGCCCGCCACCTCAACGACGTCCTCGCCCGCCGCACCCGCATCTCGATCGAGACCTGGGACCGCGGCGTCGGCGTGGCGCAGGAGGCCGCCGACCTGCTGGCCCCGGTCCTCGGCTGGTCCAAGAAGCAGCGCGACCGCGAGATCGAGTACTACCGCAAGCGCGTGGAGGCCGAACGGGCCTCGCAGACCCAGGAGGACGACCAGGACGCCGACGCCCACCGCAAGGGCGCTCCCGACATCGTCCCCATCGCGACCCCCTGACGCCGCCTCCCTGACGCCGCCTCCCTGACACGGCCTCCCTGACACGGCCTCCCTGACGCCGCCCCTGACCGCCCGCCGGCGCTCAGGAGCCGTTCGGCGGGGTGATCGGGGCCTGCATCAGGGTTTTGCCGGTCGTGTAGAGGTCGGCGGGCACCCGGGCCGGGTCCAGCAGGTGCTGGAAGGCCAGGCCGAAGTCGAGGGCCAGGGTGAGGGCGGCGCGGTCGGCGGGGGCGATGCCGTCGGCGGGCTCCAGTTCGCCGGCCAGCCGGGCGCGGCGCTCGGCGTACCAGTCGGCGATCCGCCAGCCGGCGGCGTAGTCGCGCATGCCGTAGAGCCAGAACTCGACGAGGAGCAGGGCCAGGCGGCGGGGGCCGTCGTCGGCGTCGCGGCGGCGGGACGGGCGGCCGGTGCGGTCGGCGTCCTCCCCGGCGGCGCGGAGCTCGTCGCAGAAGCCGGGGCGGGTGCGGTCGCTGGTGATGCGCTCCATGAGGGCGAGCAGCAGGTCGGTCTTGCCCGCGAAGTTGGAGTAGACGGCGCCCTTGGTGAGGCCCGCGGCCGCTGCGATGTCGTCCAGCGAGGCGCCGTGGATGCCGCGTTCCGCCAAGAGCCGCTCGGCGGCGGTGAGCAGGGCGAGGCGCGTCTGCTCGCGCCGGTCCCGGCGCGGCGCGGGCCCGCCGCCGGACGACCGCGGAGCCCCGGCTCCCGTGCCCCCTTCGGACCGCTTGCCGCCGTGGGCGTCCCTCATTCGCCGTTCCCTCCCTGTCCAAGACGCGTACTCCCCTGACGCGCCTCTGCGCGCGATGTGCGGCGCACCGCGCCGCCGTGCGCCGATCGCCCGTTCGCCTGGCCGCGGCCCCGGTGCGGGGCGGGCGGCCGGCCTCCCCTTGCGCAGCGGAGTCGGCGGGATGCGCCGGGATTCTCTCCCCTCTTCGGAATACACCGGCCGGACATGGTCAGTCTGGGAGTTGCGCAAGTCCGGCCGGCTTGGAACGCTCCGTTCGCCGCCCCTTGTCAGCCGGGGACGGACTCCGCAGGATCAAGTGCGGCATTTCACTGCAAGTCGTGCATTACTTGCGGGTAGCCAAAAATGGCCAGGGGGTCATACCCTGCCTCCATGGCATCCCCGACGGTCCCTGCCAAAGGCGCGCAGCTCTCCCCGACCCTGATCGACCGGCTGGTCTCGCACGTGGTCTCGGGCGGAGCCGAGAGCGTGACGATCCCCGCCCCGTTCACCGGTGAGCCGCTGGCGACCGTGCCGGTCTCCAGCGCCGACGACGTCCGCGAGGCGCACGAGCGCGCCCGGGAGGCGCAGCGGGCCTGGGCGGCGCGGCCGGCGGGCGAGCGGGTCAAGCCGTTCCTGCGGCTGGCGGACGCGCTGGTCGACCGGCGCGAGGAGATCCTCGACGTCATCCAGATGGAGACCGGCAAGGCCCGCCGCCACGCGATGGAGGAGTTCCTCGACGTGGCGCTGTGCTCGCTCTACTACGCGCGGCGCGCCCCGAAGCTGCTGAAACCGAAGCGGCGGCAGGGCATGATGCCGGCGGTGACGCGGGTGCGGGAGCTGCGGCACCCGAAGGGCGTCGTGGCGCTGATCTCCCCGTGGAACTACCCCTTCGCGCTCGGGGCCAGCGACATCGCGCCGGCGATCATGGCGGGCAACGCGGTGATCCACAAGCCGGACACCCAGACCTGCCTGTCCAGCCTGTGGGTGCTCGACCTGCTGGTCTCGCTCGGGCTGCCGAGGGACCTGTGGCAGATCGTCGTGGGCGAGCCGGCCGAGATCGGCGACCCGCTGCTGGAGGGCGCCGACTACGTCTCGTTCACCGGGTCGACGCGGGGCGGCAAGGCCATCGCCGAGAAGGTCGCGCCGCGGCTCGTGGGCTACTCGCTGGAGCTCGGCGGCAAGAACCCGATGATCGTCATGGCGGACGCCGACGTCGAGCGGACCGCGCGCGGCGCCGTCCGCGCGTGCTTCACCAACGCCGGGCAGCTGTGCATCTCCATCGAGCGGATGTACGTGCACGAGGACATCTACGACCGGTTCGTCCCCCGGTTCGTCGAGCTGGTCAAGGGCATGAAGCTCGGCGCCGGCCTGGACTTCGAGGCCGAGATGGGCTCGATGACCTACCAGCGCCAGCTGGACGCGGTGTCGCGGCACGTCGACCAGGCGGTGCAGGAGGGCGCGACCGTCCTCGCCGGCGGCCGGGCCCGCCCCGACATCGGCCCCCTGTTCTACGAGCCGACCGTCCTCGCGGACGTCAACGGCGACATGGACCTCTGCGCGAACGAGACGTTCGGGCCGGTCGTCGCCGTCTACAAGTACCGGGACGAGGACGAGGTCGTCGCCCGCGCCAACGACACCGCGTACGGCCTGAACGCGTCGGTGTGGACGAAGAACACGGCGCGGGGCCGCCGGCTCGCCGCCCGCATCCAGGCGGGGACCGTCAACGTCAACGACGGCTACGGTGCCGCGTTCGCGTCGTACGACTCCCCGATGGGCGGGATGAAGCAGTCCGGTGTGGGACGCCGCCACGGCGCCGAGGGCCTGCTGAAGTACACCGAGGTGCAGACGGTCGCCAGCCAGCACTTCATGGACCTCGAACCGCCCGGCGCCATCGGGTACGACAAGTTCGCCGGCTACATGGCGTCCGGCATCAAGCTCATGAAGAAGCTGCGCATCAAGTAGGGACCGCCCGTGAAGCATGACTTCGACGTGCTCGTCGTCGGATCGGGGTTCGGCGGCAGCGTGTCGGCGCTGCGGCTGACCGAGAAGGGGTACAAGGTCGGGGTGATCGAGGCGGGCCGCCGCTTCGACACGAACCCGTCCGGTGCGCCGGGGGCGCGGTATCCGGAGCTGCCCAGGACGAACTGGCGCATCGCGCGGTATCTGTGGGCGCCCGCGCTGGGCCTGACCGGCATCCAGCGGATGCACCTCATCCGGGGCGCGAAGTCGAGCCGCGTGATGGTGCTCGCGGGCGCCGGCGTGGGCGGCGGATCGCTGAACTACGCCAACACCCTGTACGTCCCGCCGGAGCCGTTCTTCAAGGACCGGCAGTGGGCGCACATCACCGACTGGCAGGACGAGCTCGCGCCCTACTACGAGCAGGCCAAGCGGATGCTGGGCGTCGTCCAGAACCCCACGACCACCGCGGCCGACGAGGTCATGAAGAGGGTCGCCGACCGGATGGGCAAGGGCGACACCTTCGTCAGGACCCCGGTCGGCGTCTACTTCGGGCGCGGCGCCGGGATCGAGAGCGCCGACCCGTACTTCGGCGGCGCCGGCCCGCGCCGGCGCGGCTGCATGGAGTGCGGCGAATGCATGGTGGGCTGCCGCCACGGCGCGAAGAACATGCTCACCGAGAACTACCTGTACCTCGCCGAGAAGGCCGGCGCGCGGGTGATGCCGCTCAGCCGCGTCACCTCGGTCAGGCCGCTGCCGGGCGGCGGCTACGAGGTCGCGATCGTGCGGACCGGATCGTTCGGCCGCAACCGCAAGACGCTCACCGCCGAGCAGGTGGTGTTCGCGGCGGGCACCTACGGGACGCAGAAGCTGCTGCACAAGCTCAAGGCGACCGGGGCCCTGCCGCACCTGTCGGACCGCCTCGGCGCCCTCACCCGCACGAACTCCGAGGCGATCCTCGGCGGCGGGCGCGCCAACGGCAGGCCGGGCCCCGACTTCTCCGAGGGCGTCGCGATCACCTCGTCGTTCCATCCGGCGCCCGACACGCACGTGGAGCCCGTCCGCTACGGCCGCGGCTCCAACCTCCTCGCCGGGCTGCAGACCCTCCTCATCGACGGCGACCGCCCCGGGGAGAAGCACACGCCGCGCATCCTGAAGTTCGCCCGCGAGGCGGTGCGCCGCCCCCGCGACCTGATCCAGCTGTTCGACATCCGGCACTGGTCGGAGCGGACGGTGATCGCCCTGGTCATGCAGACCCGCGACAACTCGATCACGCTGCGCCCGAAGAGGGGCCTGTTCGGCTGGGACGTCCGGGCCTCCGCGGGCCACGGCGAGCCGAACCCGACCTGGATCCCGGAGGGCCACGAGGCGACGCGCCGGATCGCCGAGGAGATCGGCGGCATCCCCGGCGGGACCTGGGGCGACCTGTTCGACATCCCGATGACCGCCCACTTCCTCGGCGGCTGCGCCATCGGAGACTCCGCCGAGACCGGCGTGATCGACGCCTACCACCGCGTCTACGGGCACCCCGGCCTGCACATCGTGGACGGCTCCGCCGTCTCCGCCAACCTGGGCGTCAACCCGTCCCTGACCATCACGGCCCAGGCGGAACGCGCCATGTCGTTCTGGCCGAACCGCTCAGAGGACGATCCGCGCCCGGCCCTGGGCGCCCCCTACCGCCGCCTCAGTCCCGTCCCCCCGAAGAACCCGGCCGTCCCCGCCACGGCCCCGGCCGCCCTGAAACTCCCCATCGTCGACATCACCTGACCCCGTGTCGCCACGGATCGCGGTGGGCATGGCGGAGCCCACCGCGATGGGATCGCGGTGGGCTCGGCGCGGGTCAGGTCAGGCTCGGTAGGCGGCCCACTGGGACTGCATGCGGGCGGCTTGGCCCGGGGTGAACTCGTACATGCACGAGTCGTAGCTGTAGTCCATGAAGTTGTGGATGGGGTCGGCGCCCGGAGCCGAGCACGTGTCGCGGCCGGTCGGGCAGCCGGAGGCCGGGCTCCGCTCGGCGGGGGTGTCGGAGACGCGGTCGCCCTGGCCGCTGCAGCCGCCCTGGAAGGTGTGGTACAGGCCCATCCAGTGGCCCACTTCGTGGGTGGCCGTGTCGCCTTCGTTGTAGTTGCCCAGAGCACCGCCCGGCAGGCTCTGGTAGTGGATGACGACGCCGTCCATCGCGGGCTGGGAGCGGTAGCTGCTCGGGAACGTGGCCCAGCCGAGGAGGCTGCTGCCGAGGTCGGCGGTGTAGATGTTGAGGTCCTGCGCGTTGCCCACGTGCAGGGAGTTCTTCATCTGGCGCTCGTAGCCCTCGGGGTCGGAGAACCAGGAGGCGTTCCTCGTCCGCTTGATCTCGGACAGGGTGAACGAGATGCCGCTGTCGGCGTAGGCGTCGTTGAGGACGTCCATCTGCCGCTGCAGCGTCGAGTCGGACACGTTGCCCGCGCTGCCGTAGACGACCTGGAAGTGGACCCTGACGGTGATGGACGCGGCGGCGATGGACGCGGCGCCCCTCATGGTCTTGAGCTTGCCGACGCGGTTCTGGAAGTCCTTCTCCATCGCGGCGACCTTGGCCGCGCTCGGCTGGTTCCGTTCGGTGACGTGGGCGCCCGCGCGGACGCGGGCCTGGGCGGGCTGGTCGGCGCAGGCGGTGGACGGGGCGGCGAGGGTGGCGGGGGCGGCGGGCGCGTACGCCGTGAAGGCGGCGGCCAGGCCGAGGACGGTGGCGATTCCAGCGCGTTTCATGGAACTCCTCGGGGGTGCGGCGCGAGCGGGGGAGCGCGCGCAGGGGAGCGGAGTCATCGCTGGAACAAGGGTGGATGCGAACAATCGTCACGTCTTTGGCAAACCTGAACGAACAGGGACATGTAACGCTGAAAACGGCGCTATAGCGCGGCGGCGTAGCGTGTCACGCATGGACGTGGACGCAGCGGCGGCGCGGGTCCTGGCGGAGTTGCGCGCGCAGGGGGATCCGGCGCGGGCCGAGGGAGAGAAGCGCTATCTCAAGAGCGAGTTCGCCCATATCGGCGTCCCCGTGCCCGCGGTGCGGAAGGCCGCCGTGGCGGCGGTCAAGGCCGGGCCCGCGCGGGAGGAGCTGCTGAGGCTCGCTCAGGCCCTCTGGGACGTGTCCGACGGGGGACGTCCCGTGCACGAGGCCCGCATGGCGGCCATAGAGGTGCTCGTCAAGCGGGTCGCCCTGCTGGAGCCCCGCGACGTCGAGACGGCGGAGCGGCTCGTCCGCGACTCAGCGAGCTGGGTGTACGTCGACAACATCGCGGAGCGGATCGTCGGCGCACTGGTCGTCTGGTACCCCGACCTGGCCACGGTCCTGGACGCGTGGGTCGGCGACCCCTACATGTGGATACGGCGTACGGCCGTCCTGGCGCTGCTGCCGGGCGTCCGGACGGGCGATCCGGACCTGGAGAGGATCAGCCGTTACGGGGACGCGCTGCTGGGCGAGCGCGAGTTCTTCATCAGGAAGGCCCTGGGCTGGGTCCTCCGGGAGCTTTCCAAGAAGGACCCGGCCTGGGTGGTGCGATGGGTCGAGCCTCGCCTCGACGCCATCTCGGGGGTGACGCTGCGCGAGGCCGTCCGGCGCCTGCCCGCCGACGAAGCGGCCCGGCTGCGCAAGCGCGCCTAAGCGCGGTACGCCTTCCACACCTTGTGCATACGGGCGCCCTGGCCGGCGGTGAAGGACGTCATGCACGTGTCGTAGCTGTAGTCCATGTAGTTGTGGACGGGGTCCTCCCCAGGGGAGGGGCAGGTGTCCTTGCCGGTCGGGCAGCCGTTCGACGGGTCGCGCTCGGGCGGGGTGTCGGCCACCCGGTCGCCCTTGCCGCCGCAGCCGTCCTGGAACGTGTGGTAGAGCCCCAGCCAGTGCCCGACCTCATGGGTGGCGCTGAAGCCCTTGTTGAAGTTCTCTATCTCGCCGCCCGGCATGCTGCCGTAGTGGATGGTCACGCCGTCCATCTCGGGGTCGGCCTTGTACTTCCACGGGAAGGTCGACCAGCCGAGGAGGTCGCCGCCGATGTAGGTGCTGTACAGGTTCAGCGTGCCCTTGCCGCCCCTGTGCAGCTTGGGCTTGTACGTGCCCTCGTAGCGCTCCGGGTCCCGGAACCAGGCCGCGTTGTCGGAGCGGCTGATCCCGCGGAGGGTGAAGGAGATGCCGGTGTCGGCACCGCCGTTGCGCCCGCCGTAGGACGCGTTCATCGTGCTGATCTGGCGCTCGACCTCCGCCGCGGACACGTTGCCCTTCGCCCCGTCGTGGATCACGTGGAAGTACACCGGGACGGTGATCGGGGCCGCCGCGCGGAGGCCGGCGCCGTCCGGCCGGTCGTCCGCACCGGACCCCAGGCCGAGACCGTCCAGGATCCGGCCGAGGCGCTGCTCCACGGTCGCCGCCTGCGCCGGGGTCAGGTCGTTGCGCTCCCGGCCGTGGCCTCCCGTCCGCAGCCTCGCCTCCGGGTGCGCGCAGTCGTCCGCGGGGGCGCGCGAAGCGGGACCGGACGGCGCGGCGGGGACGAGAGCGGCGATCAGGACGGCGGCGGCGAGCAGCTTCACGGCACTCCTAGGGAGGTCGCTTGCGGACGGGAAACCATGCGGGCACGTGTTTTCGACTACAGGACGTCACCAACACGTATCAGAACGAAGTGCCCCGGCGAGCGTGATCAAGGTAAACGAATGCCGACCGTTATCGGCCAATCGCGTCATGTGACGGGCGCGGCGGGGGTGCGGCGCGTCGCCGCAGGCGGCGGCCCGTAGACTGGAGATCCCTTCCCGGCCGTGCGAAAGGCTCAGTTGGTGGCCGCAGACCAGTCCTTCGACACCGTCCTCGTCGTCGACTTCGGCGCGCAGTACGCGCAGCTGATCGCGCGGCGGGTCCGCGAGTGCCATGTGTTCAGCGAGATCGTCCCGTCCACCATGCCGGCGGCGGAGATGCTCGCGAAGCGGCCGAAGGCGATCATCCTGTCGGGCGGCCCCGCGTCGGTGTACGAGGAGGGCGCCCCGGTCGCGCCGGAGGGGCTGTTCGAGATCGGCGTCCCGACGCTCGGCATCTGCTACGGCCACCAGGTGATGGCGCAGGCCCTGGGCGGGACGGTCGAGAACTCCGACGTCGCCGAGTACGGCGGGGCGACCGTCGCCGTCACGTCCCCGGGCATGCTGTTCGCGGGGCTGCCGCACGAGCAGGCGGTGTGGATGTCCCACCGCGACTTCGTCAGCCGCGCCCCGTCCGGCTTCACCGTGACGGCCAGCACCGAGGTCACGCCGGTCGCCGGCATGGAAGACCTGGAGCGAGGCTTCTTCGGCGTCCAGTTCCACCCGGAGGTCCTGCACACCGAGCACGGCATGGAGATCCTCCGCCGGTTCCTGTACGAGGGCGCCGGGTGCCGTCCGAACTGGACGATGGTGAACATCGCGGACGAGTCGATCGAGGCCGTCCGGAAGCAGGTCGGCGGGAAGCGGGCGATCTGCGCGCTGTCCGGCGGGGTGGACTCCGCCGTCGCCGCCGCGCTCGTCCAGCAGGCCATCGGCGACCAGCTGACCTGCGTGTTCGTCGACCACGGCCTGCTGCGCAAGGGCGAGCCCGAGCAGGTCGAGAAGGACTTCGTCGCCGTCACCGGCGTGAACCTGCACGTCGTGGACGCCCAGGACCGCTTCCTCGCCGCCCTCGACGGGGTCACCGACCCCGAGCAGAAGCGCAAGATCATCGGCCGCGAGTTCATCAGGGTGTTCGAGGAGGCGGCGCGGGAGATCGTCGGCGAGGACGCGTCCGAGCCGGTCGAGTACCTCGTGCAGGGCACCCTCTACCCGGACGTCGTCGAATCGGGCGGCGGCACCGGCGCGGCCAACATCAAGTCGCACCACAACGTCGGCGGCCTCCCCGACGACCTGCAGTTCAAGCTGATCGAGCCGCTGCGGACGCTGTTCAAGGACGAGGTCCGCGCGCTGGGCGAGCAGCTCGGCCTGCCGTCCGAGATCGTCTGGCGCCAGCCGTTCCCCGGCCCCGGCCTCGGCATCCGCATCATCGGCGCCGTCACGCGCGAGCGCCTGGACGTCCTCCGCGACGCCGACGCCATCGCCCGCGAGGAGCTGACCCGCGCCGGCCTCGACCGCGACATCTGGCAGTTCCCGGTGGTCCTGCTGGCGGACGTCCGCTCCGTCGGCGTCCAGGGCGACGGCCGGACGTACGGCCACCCGATCGTCCTGCGCCCGGTGACCAGCGAGGACGCGATGACGGCCGACTGGGCGAAGCTCCCCTACGACCTCCTGCAGCGGATCTCCACCCGCATCACCAACGAGGTCCGCGAGGTCAACCGCGTCACGCTCGACATCACGTCCAAGCCCCCGGGCACCATCGAGTGGGAGTGACCCCGCCCGCCCGCGCCCGGTGGCCCGGAGATGCGAAACGCCCGGTGGGCATCCCCGTCGGGCGTTTCTCGGTGCCGGCCTCGGTGCCGGGCGTGCCGCCGTGCGCGCCCCGGTCAGACGGCGGCGGGGGACAGCGCGGCCTCGGCGTCCAGGGTCGCGGCGGCCGCGTTGACGACGGCGGCGATCCGCAGCGCCTCCTGGACGAGCTCGCGCGACAGGCCGGCCTCGCGGACGACCTTCTCGTGCGACTCCAGGCAGCGCCCGCAGCCGTTGACCGCCGACACGGCCAGGCACCACAGCTCGAAGTCGACCTTGTCGACGCCCGGCCGGCCGATGATCGACATGCGCAGCCTGGCGGGCAGCGTCGTGTACGCCTCGTCCCCGATCAGGTGGGTGGCGCGGTAGTACACGTTGTTCATCGCCATGATCGACGCGGCGCCCTTGGCCGCCTCGAACGCCTCGGCGGACAGGTGGCCGCCCGCCTCCTCGGCCAGTTCCCGGATGACGGCGGCGCTGCGCGTGGCGAGGGCGCAGGCCAGGACCGTCCCCCACAGCTGCTGCTCGGTGAGCTGGGACGTGGAGGTCAGCGAGCCGAGGTTGAGCTTGGTGTCCTTGGCGTAGCCCGGGAGGGCGCTCTTCAGCGCGTCAACGCTCATGATCATGCGTCCTTTCATGCGAACGGCCGGCCGCGCGCCGCGGCCGGCCGTGAAGGGGTTCGGTGGATCAGGCGCCGGCCAGCAGCTTGACGGCGTCGAGCGTCTCCTCGCCCTTGTTCCAGTTGCAGGGGCACAGCTCGTCGCTCTGCAGCGCGTCCAGGACCCGCAGGACCTCCTTGACGTTCCGGCCGACGGAGCCGGCGGTCACCATGGAGAACTGGATCTCGTTGCCGGGGTCGACGATGAACGTCGCGCGCTGCGCCACGCCGTCCGCGGTGAGGATGCCGAGGGCCTCGCTCAGCTCGCGCTTGAGGTCGGACATCATCGGGAACGGGATCTCGCGCAGGTCGGGGTGGTCCTTGCGCCAGGCGAAGTGGACGAACTCGTTGTCGACGGACGCGCCGAGGACCTGCGCGTCGCGGTCGGCGAACTCCTCGTTGAGGCGGCCGAACTCGGCGATCTCGGTCGGGCACACGAAGGTGAAGTCCTTGGGCCAGAAGAACACGACCCGCCACTTGCCCTCGTAGGACTTGTGGTTGATGGTCTCGAACGCGTTCTCGGGGTCCAGCGAGACACAGGCGGTGAGCTCGTACTCGGGGAACTGGTCACCGACAGTAAGCACGCGGCATGCTCCTTCGTCATGAGAGAGGGTCGCCTCCGCATGAGGAGGCCCGGTGGCCGCGGGGGCCGTCCGCCTCAGCGGCCTACCTCGCTCACGGTGCTCCTCTCCGACCGAAAAGAGAAATCGATAAATCACAAGAATGCGATAGGAAATACCGATCAATGCTCATCAAGGGGCTGTGACCTGCGGCGATGCGAGCCCGGCGATCCGCCGAACGGACGTCCAATAGACGTAAATCACACTAACTGCCCCTAAAGCGGGCATAACGCAGCGTGACAGCAAGTGTAGGGCCTCCGTCCCCCCGGGACGACCGCGCGCCACGGCGCCGCCGTCCTGCCCCGGGCCACCGCGCTGACCGAGCCGGAACGGGGCCTGCCGCGCGAATGGCCCGACCGCATCGCCGGCAGGCCCCGCTGACTCAGTGGCAGCGCTGGGAGGTGCCGACGACGGCCAGATGCATGTGGACGGACGACGACAGCCAGAACCCCCAGCACAGGTCGTTGCCGCAGCGCAGGTCGTAGAGGGCCGTCCCGAACCGCGTCTCGTCCGAGATCGCGGTGGCCTCCCGGCCCGCCTGCCCCTTGATCCGCTCCCACTGGCCGCGCAGCCATGAGACCGCGTCCTCCGGTGTGGCCGGCGCGTGCCGGATCGTCCGGGACGGCTTGCGGAGCCAGTCACGGACCACGAGCGGCGCGAGATCGCTGCCGGGGTCCCGGCGCGCCTGGTCGTCCTCGTAGGCGCCGGCGTCCATGCGGGACGCGTGGCAATGCCAATGCAGCCCTCGCCGCCGCCAGTCGTCACGGGATTCGTCCCGCCAATAGGCGTCGTAGTCGAATGGCCGGATGTTCACGAGCCCGAACCTCCCACAAGGCGGACCCCGCCCCGACGGCACGAGGCCCGCAATCCGGGTGTGCATCAGACGTCGAATTCTTAAACGACCGCGCCCACCCCGGCCCTTCCGCCCCCTGCCGCGGGATGCTCGCCGGGCGGGACGGCTGAGCCGGGGCCGCGAGGAGGCCGCCCTCGCCGGGGCGTCAGCGGGGGTGGGCGGCGGCGTGGGTTGCCAGGGCTTCGGCGGCGTCGGCGAACATGTCCGCCAGGGCGGACGGGGTGGCGGTCAGGTCGCCGTCCAGCCAGGCGATGAGGTTCTCGGTCCAGCCCGCCACCAGCATGGTCGCGGTGAAGTGCAGTTGCGGGTCGGCGGTGGGCGGGATGTCGTAGAAGGTGCGCGCGTAGTCGATGACGAGGAGCGCGTTGCGGCGGTGGGCGGCGCGCTGGCGGGCGCGCAGGACGGGGCTGGCGGGCGCCTCGATCAGCGCCGCGCGGGCCTTGCGGGGGTCGGTGGTCACCACGGCGAGGGCCTCCACGGCGGCGGCGCGGACGGTCGCGCGGAGGCCGGCGTCCGGGCCGGCGGCGGCGACGCCGCGGGCGGCGGCGTCGGTGACCTCGCCGACGATGCGGTCGTAGACCTCGGTCAGCAGCGAGTCCAGATCGGTGAAGCTCTCGTAGAAGTAGCGGGGGTTGAGGCCGGCGCGGGCGCAGACGGCGCGCAGCGACGCGGCCCGCAGGCCCTCGTTGCCGAGCAGGTCGAGCGCGGCTTCCAGGAGCGCCGCCCGGCGGCCGGCGCGGCGGCGGTCGGCGGTGACGCCGCCGTAGGTGCGGGGACTCACGCAGCCATCTTGACACAGGCGTTGCCAGATCCTACGTTTCTGGAAACGGCTGTAGCCAGATGGGGAGTCCGCCATGGCCCTGACCACCGCTCCGGACATGGGGAAGATCTTCACCCCGCTGATGCACGAGCACGACTACGTCATCGACGAGATCGACGGGGAGCTCCCGTCCGGGCTCACCGGGACGCTGTACCGGATCGGGCCGGGCAAGTGGGAGGTCGGGCGCACGCTCATGCACCACCTGTTCGACGGGGACGGGATGGTCGCGCAGTTCTCGTTCGACGGGCGGTCCGTGCGGTTCCGCAACCGGTACGTGCGGACGCCGCAGTTCCGGGACGGGATGGTCGCCGGCCGGGCGCGCAGGCCGGGAGTCGGGACGGCCCTGCCGGGCGGGTTCTGGGTCAACTTCGCCAAGTCGAAGGGCCCCGCCAACGCCGCCAACACCGGCGTGGCGGTGCACGCCGAGCGGCTGCTGGCCCTGTGGGAGGGCGGCCCGCCCTACCGGCTCGACCCCGACACCCTGGAGACCCTCGGCGTCGACGACTTCGGCGGGCGGCTCAAGGGCATGCTCAAAGCCTTCTCCGCCCACCCGAAGTGGGACCCGGTGACCGGCGAGATGTTCAACTTCGGCCAGGACTTCACGCCGTTCCCCTCCCTGAACTGCTGGAAGGTCGACCGGCAGGGCCGCATGCGCCGGCTGGCCAGGCTCCGGATGCTGGACATGCCGTGGAACCACGACGTGGCGCTGACCGCGAAGAACATGGTGTTCGTCCTGGACCCGTACATGTTCGACCTGCGGACGATGCTGAAGGGCGGCCCCATCTTCGACGCGATCCGGCACCGCCCGGAGAAGGGAACGCGGTTCGTGCTCGTGCCGCGCAACGGAGGCCCCGCGCGGATCATCGAGCACGAGACGCTCGTCCACCTCCATGTCGCCAACGCCTTCGAGGACGGCGCGGACACCGTCATCGACCTGGTGGAGTTCGACGACTACGAGGCGATCCGGCGCGACCTCAGCGACTTCCGCACGCGGTTCCCCGGGCTTCCGTCCAGCAGGCTCATGCGGTACCGGATCACGCCCTCGGGGCGCGTCCTCGCGGCGCAGCTGGCCGACCTGCCGGGAGAGTTCCCGCAGTACGACTGGCGCCGCTCCACGCGGCCGCACCGCTACACCTACATGGCCGGGCGGACGGGAACCGGCGGCCAGTACGACAGCGTCCTGAAGGTCGACAACGACACCGGCCGCACGGAAAAGCATGAAATGGCGCCGCACACCTATGTGGGCGAGCCCATCTTCGTGCCCCGGACACCCGACGCGGCCGAGGACGACGGGTGGCTGCTGGCCGTGGTGTACCTCGCCGCCGAGCACCGGTCGCAGCTCAGCGTTCTGGACGCCCGCGGCCTGGAGCACGTCGCGACGCTCCACCTGAAGCACCATCTCCCGTTCGGTTTCCACGGCACGTTCACGAGCCGCGTCGCCGACCCGGGCGCGCCCATCCCGCATCCCGACCGGCTGCCCCTGCGGTGAACCGACGGTGTGGCGAATCGCCCGCTGTGGTGAATCACACCGTCGCCTGACCTGGGGTGCATCACTATCCGTGATGATCGAGCGGTAACGTTCCAATGAGATGGCGATCAGCAGACCGACGGTGGCTCAGCTGCGAGCGTTCCTGGCGCTCGCCGAGCATCTGCATTTCCGCGACGCCGCCGCCGCGCTGCGCATGAGCCAGCCGGCCCTGTCCGGGGCCGTGGCCGCGCTGGAGGAGACCCTCGGCACGCGCCTCGTCGAGCGGACGACCCGGAAGGTGCTGCTGACCCCCGCCGGGGAGCAGGTCGCACGGCGGGCGGAGGTCGTCCTCGCGGAACTCGACCGCCTGGTGGACGAGGTCAAGGCCGTCCAAGGCACCCTGGTGGGGCCGCTGAGGGTCGGTGTGATCCCGACCGTCGCGCCCTATCTGCTGCCCATCATCCTGCCGAGGCTCGCGAAGGAGTTCCCCGACCTGAAGCTGTCGGTGCACGAGGAGCAGACGGACCACCTCGTCGCGGAACTGCTCGCCGGGCGCCTGGACGCGGTGCTTCTGGCGCTGCCCGTGCCGCAGGCCGGCGTCATGGAGATCGCCCTGTACGACGAGGACTTCGTGCTCGTCGCGCCGCCCGGATTCGAGTTGGGGGACGAGGAGATCCCCCGCGAGGTCCTGAACGACCTCGACGTCCTCCTCCTCAACCAGGGCCACTGCCTGCGCGACCAGGCCCTGGACTTCTGCCGGGACGTGGGCGCGCGGGCCGCCGCCGCGACCTACGCGACGAGCCTGGCCACGCTGGTGCAGCTGGTGTCGGGCGGGCTCGGCGTGACGCTCGTGCCGGAGACCGCGCTGCCGGTGGAGACGGGCCGCGCCCCGAACCTCGAACTGCACCGGTTCGCGCCGCCCGCGCCGTTCCGCAGGATCGGGCTCGGTTTCCGGGCGACGTCACCGCGCGCGGACGAGTTCGAGGCGCTCGCCGAGAGCGTCCGGACCGCCGTCGCCGACTCGGGCGTCGCGCCCGGCATCCGCCCGGCGCGACCGTAAGCGGCCGGTAAATCGAGGCCAGATGAGGTCAAGTCTGCGTCAGGGCACGGCTTGGCAATGGCGATGCGCGTTCATGCGGTAGCCCGGCGTCACCATGCTCGGTGGGGCGAGGAGGAGGCCCCATGCCGAAGCTCAGCGTCGTCGTGCCGTTCCACAACACCGAGGAGTACTTCCGGGAGTGCCTGGAGTCGCTCGCCGGTCAGACGCTGCGCGACCTTGAGGTGATCTTGGTGGACGACGGGTCCGCCGACGGCAGCGCCGTGATCGCCAAGGAGGTGTGCGCCCGCGACCAGCGGTTCCGGCTGTTCGCGCGCGACCAGGAGGGGCCGGGGCCCGCGCGCAACGCGGGGGTGCGGCAGGCGAGGGGCGAGTACCTGGCCTTCGCCGATGCCGACGACGTGGTGGAACGGAACGCCTACGCGCGGCTCGTCGGCTCGCTGGAGCGGACGGGGTCCGACTTCGCCTCCGGCAACGTCGAGCGCATGGACGACGACCGGAAATGGCAGTCGCCGCTGCACGAGGGCGTCTTCACAGAGCCGTGTTCACGGACCCACGTGTCGTCCAAGCCGGTGCTCATGCGCGACCGCACCCCCTGGAACAAGGTCTACCGGCGCGGGTTCTGGGACAGGGCCGGTCTGGAATTCCCCACCGGCTTCTACGAGGACCCGCCCGTCACGGCGCGCGCGCACGCCATGGCCCGGTCCGTGGACGTCCTGAGCGAGACCGTCTACTACTGGCGCAAGCGGCCCGGCTCCATCACCGAGGACCGCTACGACTGGGACAACATCAGCCAGCGCATGGCGTCCGCCCGCGCGCTCAGGGACGGCTTGGCCGACTACGCGCCCGACCTGCTGAACGCCTACGACGAGTACGCGCTCCTCCCGATCGAGCTGCGCGTCCTCTTCGAGGCCCTGCCGAGGACGCAGGACGACCGCCGCGAGGAGCTCGTCGCGCTGGGCGCCGCGCTGGCCCGGCGGATCAGCCCGCGCGTGGTGAAGCGGCAGCCCGCGATGACGCGGCTGCAGCTGCACCTGCTCTGCCGGCGGATGCTGCCGGAGCTGCTGGAGGTGCTGCGGTTCGTCCAGCTGCGCAAGGCGGCGGACGCGCCCCGGGTCCGGCGCGGCTTGCGGCACCGCTGGTACGCGGAGTTCCCGTTCTTCGAGGACGAGGAGCGGGCCGTCCCCGCGCACGTGTACGACGTGACCGACGAGCTGAAGCCGGTCGCCGCCGTCGACCGCGCCACCTGGGCGGACGGGCGGCTCCGCATCGAGGGGCACGCCTACATCCGGCACCTGGACTCCTCCACCGAGGACGGCTCCCGCATCCGGGTGTGGCTGCTCGCGTCGAACAAGCGCGGGCTGGTGCGCGTCCCGGTCGAGCGGGTCCGCAGGCCGGACGTGACCGCCCGGTCGCGCCAGTCGGCGGTCTCCTACGACTGGTCCGGGTTCGTCGCGGAGATCGACCCGGGGGCGCTGAAGATGTTCGGGCGCTGGCGGGACGTCGACTGGATCCCCTGCGTGGAGGTCGCCAACCGGGGGCTGCGGCGGCGCGCCACGTTCGGGAACCCGCGCCTCACCGGCCGCCAGTGGCCGGACGACCGGGAGTGCGCGCCGGGCGTCCACGTGCAGGGCGTCGCCGCCCGGAGCCGGTTCGTGATCCAGGTGCGGCGGACGCCGGCCGCGGTCGTCGGCTGCCATCTGGAGCGCGGCGAGCTGTGCCTGGACGGCTGGAGCCGCGCCCCGCTCGGCGACGAGCCGCGCGTCACCGCCGCGCCGAAGGCGGGCCGCGCCACGGTGACCGGCCCGGTCGAACCGGTCGGCGGCGAAGGGTTCCGGGCCAGGCTGCCCGTCGCCGGGCTGGCCCGGCGGCTGGGCGACTGGGAGATCAGCCTCCCGGGCGGCGTCCGGCCCTACCTGGACGCGGACGCCGCCGGAGCCGCGTTCCCCGTCCCCGGCGGGGAGCTGGAGATCGCCAGGACGCGGCGGAGCACGCTGCGCATCGTCGTGCGCGGGTGCGCCCTCATCGTCGAAGAGGTCTCCTGGTCGTCCGGCGGGGCCCTGCATCTGGCGGGCACGTACACCGAACGCGCGGGACGGCCCGACTCCCTCTTCCTGCGGCGGCGCCGGTCGTCCGAGGAGCACGTCGTCGGGCTGCTCTGGGAGGGCGACCGTTTCACCGCGAGGTTCTCTCCCGCGCGCATGCCGGTGCTCGGGCTGTCCCGCCCCCTGGTGGCCGGCCGGTGGGACGTCCTCACCACCATCAACGGCAAAGAGCAGCCGGTCGTCCTTAGGCGCCGCACCCTGCGCGACCTGCCCGAGCCGTTCGAGGCGGGCCTGCACCGCATCACCGTCCGGGCGCAGAAGACCGACCAGCTGATCCTGCGGGTCGAGACCGCCCTGGACGACGACGAGCGCGGAGCCTACGCGCAGAGCCGGATCCGGTCGGGCCACTACCGGCGCCACCTCAACCTGCCCGTGCGCGACCTCGCCGTGTTCGACGCGTACCGGGGGCGCCAGTACTCGTGCAACCCGCGCGGCATCTACGACGAGCTCCGGCGGCGTGGAACCGACATCGAGTGCGTGTGGGTCACCGAGAACGGCCAGTTCGGCAGGCCGGCGGGCGCCCGCACCGTCCTGGCCGGCACGCGCGAGCACTACGAGGCGCTCGCCCGCGCGCGCTTCGTCTTCGGCAACTGGTCGCAGCGGGACTGGTTCACCAAGCGCGACGAGCAGACCTACGTGCAGTGCTGGCACGGGACGCCCCTGAAGAAGCTGGGGTACGACGTCAAGCAGATGCCCTACAAGCGCACCGAGGGCGTCGACTGGATGGAGTACGACGTCCCGCGGTGGGACCTGCTCCTGGCGCAGAACGCGTTCTCCGTGCCGCTGTTCCGGCGGGCGTTCGCCTACGACGGGGACGTGTTCGAAAGCGGCTATCCCCGCAACGACATCCTGAACAGCCCGCACAAGGACGAGATCGCCGCGGCGGTCCGGCGGCGCCTCGGCATCCCCGCGGGCAAGCGCGTCGTCCTGTACGCGCCGACCTGGCGGGACGACTTCCACCACGCCATCGGCAAGCGCGCGTTCCGCCTCGAACTCGACATCGACCGGTTCAGGGCGGCGCTGGGCCGCGACCACGTCCTGCTCCTGCGCACGCACTACCTCGTCACCGACCGGCCGAAGCTGCGGCCGGGCGACTGCGTGATGGACGTGTCCGTCTACCCCGACATCTCCGAGCTCTTCCTGATCAGCGACGTGCTGGTCACGGACTACTCCTCGGCCATGTTCGACTTCGCCGTCACGGGCCGCCCGATGGTGTTCTTCACCTACGACCTGGAGCGCTACCGCGACCACGTGCGCGGCTTCTACTTCGACTTCGACGCGGAGGCGCCCGGACCGCTGCTGAGCACGTCCCGGGAGGTCGTCGAGGCGCTGCGCGACCCGGCCGCGCTGGAGGCCGGGTACCGGGAGGCCCGCGCCGCCTTCGCCGCCCGGTACTGCCCGCACGACGACGGCCGCGCCGCCGCCCGCGTCCTCGACCGGGTCCTGCGATCCGGCCATTGACCCCGCCGCACGGAACCGGCCGTGCGGCCACCCCCGCAACCCGCTCCCGCAAACCCCGCTCACCCCACACGGAGTCGCTCGTGTCCCCGCAGATCAGCATCGTCGTCCCGTTCCGCAGCACCGGCGGCCGCCTCGCCGAGTGCCTGGAGTCGCTCGCAGGGCAGACCTTGCGCGATGTCGAGGTGCTCATGGTGGACGACGGCGCCGGCGCCGGCGAGGCGCTGGTCGCCAAGGAGTTCGCCGGGCACGACGACCGCTTCGCGCTGCTCCAGCCCGGCCCCGACGTCGCGGCGGCCGACGCCGGCGTGGAGCAGGCCAAGGGCAGGTACCTCGCCTTCGCGGACGGGGAGGACGCGCTGCCGCCCTACGCCTGTGAACTGCTGGTCGGCACCCTCGACTCGACGGGATCGGACCTCGCCGGCGGAAACGTCATGTGCCTGGACGAGGAGCAGGTGTGGCAGTCCCCGCTCCACAGCGAGCCCTACGCGAAGACGATGAAGCTGACGCACGTGACCCGCCACCCGGCGCTCCTGCAAGACCGGACGCTGTGGAACAAGGTGTACCGGCGGTCGTTCTGGGACGCGCACAGCTTCGAGCTCGGCACGGACCAGGACGCCCTGGTCGCCGTCCAGACCCAGCTGCTGGCCACCGCCGTGGACGTCCTCGACACGACCGTCTACTTCTGGCGCGACCGCCCCGGGACGGCACCCCGGCTCCGCCCTGACCCGGCGCACGTCACCGAACGGATGGCGACGCTCGCGAAGGTCCGGAACTTTGTCCACGACCACGCGCCCGAGCTTCTGGCCGTCCACGACATGTACGCGCTCGACCTGGACGTGCGCGAGCTGATGCTCGCCCTGCCCGCCGCCACGTGGGAGGAGCGCGAGCGCCTGGTCGAGCTGGGTGCCGAGGTCGTCGCCGACGCGGACCGCTCAGCCGCCCACGGGCTGGACGCGATCCGGCGCCTGGCCCTGCACCTGCTGGGCGAGCGCATGCTGCCCGAGCTGCTCGAAGTGCTCAAGTTCGAGGAGGGCGGCCTCCAGGACGTCCCGATCGTGCCCAGGGGCCGCCTGCGCCCGCGCTGGTACGCCCGCTACCCCTTCTTCGACGACGCCGAACGCGCCATCCCCCTGGACGTCTACGACGTCACCGACGAGATCGGCCTGTGGGCGGACGTCGACCGCGTCGAATGGGACGTCGACACCCTCATCGTCGAGGGGCACGCCCACTTCGACAGGTTCGACGTGTCCGCGGCGGCCGACTCCCGTATACGCGTCTGGATGCGGGACGTGAAGACCGGCAGGGAGGTGCGGCTGCCCGTGGAACGGACCCGCTGCCCGGAGGTCACGGCACGGTCCGGCCAGTCGAACGTCTCCTACGACTGGTCCGGGTTCACCGTGAGGGTGGAGCCCGAGTACCTGCTGGACGGCGACGAATGGCGGACGGCCACCTACGAGCTGCTGGCCGAGGTGTCCACGGCGGGGCGCAGGGCGGTGCAGCGGCTGACCGCGACCGCCCCTGCCGTGCGCTGGACGGCGGCGCGGCAGGTGGACGAGCACGTCGCCGTCCAGCCGGCCGCGGGCGACGACGACGTGTTCGCCGTGCACGTCAAGCGGGCCAAGGCCGTCCTCACCCGGATCCGCCGCGACGGGGACGTGCTCGAACTGACCGGCTGGACGCGCCGCGCCCTCGGCGCCGGCGCCGCCATGGTCGCGGCCCGCCGGCACGGGGGAGAGGAGATCCGCGGCGAGGTGACGCTGCGCCAGTCGGCCGTCCTGCGCATGGCGGAGGGCACCGGGTTCGACTTCACGGCGCGGCTCCCGCTGGAGTTCCTCACCTCCGTCCGGGACGGCCCCGCCCCTCACCAGCCGCACCTGCGGGACGCCATCGACTGGGACCTCCGGCTGACCGGCGAGGGCGGCCCGCTGCGGCTCACCGTCGCGAGCAACGTCAGGCCCGTCCGGCTCGCCCTCCCCGGGCGGGGCCGCGAGCTGGCGCTCACGCGGACGGCGTTCGGCAACCTGCGCGCCGTCGAGCGCACCGCCCGCCCCGTCGTCCGGGCCGCCGGGTGGGACGCCGCCGGGCTCCTCACCCTCACCGGCGACTTCGCGGACCCCGAGGACCGGCCCGACCGCCTCATCCTGCGGCGGCGCCGGTCCGGCGACGAGCACCACGTCCCCGCCGCCTGGGAGCAGAACCGGTTCACCGCCGCCTTCACGCCCGCGGCCATGGCCGTGTTCGGCACCGACCTCCCGTTGCGCAGCGGGACCTGGGACGTGCTGGCCCGCACGCGTTCCGGCGAGGTGGCGGTCGTCGTCGAGCGGGAGGCGATCCCCGCCCTGCCCGCCCGGCGCCGCGTCGGCACCCACGAGTTCGAGCTCGGCGTGCACCAGACCGACGCGCTGACGCTGCACAGCCGTCCCGCCCTGGGCGACGACGAGCGCGGCGGCCACGCGCAACTCCTGCTCCAGCAGCGCGACTACCCCGTCTACCTGCGAAGCCCGCTGACGGACCTCGTCGTTTTCGACAGCTACGACGGGACCCAGTACAGCTGCAGCCCCAGGGCCGTCTACGAGGAACTCGCCCGGCGCAATCCCGACCTCGAATGCGTGTGGATCGCCCAGGACGGCCAGTTCTCCATCGACTTCACGACGGACGTGAAGACCAGGACCGTCCTGGCCGGAAGCCGCGAGCACTACCGCGTCCTCGCGCGCGCACGGTACATCGTCACCAACCACGGGCTCCCGCCCTGGTACTTCAAGCGCGACGGCCAGACCTACGTCCAGACCTGGCACGGCACCCCGCTCAAGCGCCTCGCCCACGACCTGCGGGACGTGCCCTACCAGCGCACCGCGAGGCACGACTGGATGGAGTGGGAGGTGCCGCGCTGGGACCTGCTGGTGTCCCCGAGCCCCTACGCCACCCAGATCATGCGCCGCGCGTTCCGCTACGACGGGGAGATCCTGGAGACCGGATATCCGCGCAACGACATCCTCAGCACCCCCGAATGGGAGAGCGTCGGGACCCGCGTACGCAAGCGCCTGGGAATCCCCGACGGCAAGAAGGCCGTCCTCTACGCGCCGACATGGCGGGACGACCGGCGCCACGGACCCGGTAGGCAGGGCTTCTCACTGGAGCTGGACGTGGAGACCGTGCGGCAGACTCTGGGCGACGACCACGTCCTGCTCCTGCGCACACATCACCTCGTCACCGACAAGGACCGTCCGGCGGCGGACGGCTTCGTCATCGACGTGTCCCGCTACCCCGACATCGCCGAGCTCTACATGGCGGCCGACGTGCTCGTCACGGACTACTCGTCCGCCATGTTCGACTACGCCATCCTGGGCCGCCCGATGGTGTTCTTCACCTACGACCTGGAGCGCTACCGCGACCATGTGCGCGGCTTGTACTTCGACCTGGTGGCGGAGGCGCCCGGACCGGTCGTGAGGACGTCCGCGGAACTCGCCAAAGCCGTCAAGGCCGCACCCGACAGCGAGGAGCGGTACGCCGACGCCTACGACCGGTTCTTCGTGAAGTACTGCCCGTACGACGACGGCCACGCCGCGGCCCGCGTCGTCGACCGCGTCTTCACCTGACGTGCCGGCCTCACCCGACGTGTCAGCCGGGGCGGCGCGCCCGCGCGAACAGCCACACCCCCGGCCGCCCGCACACCACCGGCAGGCGGCGCTCCAGCGCGGCCGACAGCCGCAGCGCCTCGTCGGCGAGCGGATGCAGCGGCGCCAGGTCCTCGCGGCGCGCCGTCCGGTGCCTGAGCAGGCGCAGCAGCGGACGGAGCAGCACGCCCCGGCTCCACACCGCCTCCAGCACCAGCCCCGCGCCCTCGACCAGCTCGGCGAGCGCGCGGCGGGAGTAGCGGCGGACCCGGCCGAGCGCCACGTCGCGCGCCGACCACAGCGCCATGTCGCACGGCACGGACAGCAGCGCGATCCCGCCCGGCCGCAGCACCCGCGCGATCTCCGCCGCGGCCCGCGCGTCGTCCTCGATGTGCTCCAGGACGTCCAGCGCGAGCGCCAGGTCGTACTCGCACGGCGGCAGCGGCAGGTAGCGGGCGTCGCCCTGGTACGCCTCGACGCCGCGGGCGCGGGCCAGCGCCACGGCGTCCGGGCTCAGGTCGATGCCGGTCGCGCGCCAGCCGTGCTCGGCCAGCACCCGGCAGTGCGCGCCGGACGCCGCGCCGATGTCGACGGCCGCGCCGGGCGTGCTGAACCGCAGCAGCTCGGCGGACAGGATCTCCCGCCGCTCGCGGTACCACCAGTTGTCGTCCTCGATCCGGGCGATCCGCTGAAGCTCGATGGCGTCCACGGGACAAGCCGACGGCATCGGCGGCGGCCCGTGCCACCGTCGCCGCCGTCCGCGGCCGATCGTTGACCCCGGTTTGACCCGCCGCTGTGCCCGGCCGGTCCGCCCGCGGCGGGCGTCAGCGCTTGCGGCGCCGCCGCCGGACGAGGAACCGGATCGCCAGCAGCAGCGCGACCAGCCCGCCCGCCGCCGGGAGCGCCCGCTTGGCGACCGACGGCCCCGCGACCTCCAGCAGGTCGATCGCGTCGTCCTCGTCGGCCACGTGCAGCCGCCGGGCGGGACGCTCCGGCGCGGACGCCGGCACGGCCGCCTCCGCCCTGGCCGCGGCCTCGTCCGTCGCCTTCACCGGGCCCGGCTTGTCGGCCGGCTCCCCGGGCTCCTCGGCCGCCGCCCCGGTGCCGGCCTCCGCCTCCGGCCGCGCGGCCTCCGCGGGGCTCTCGGCGGGCGCCGCGGGCGCGGCCGTCACGCCGGACGACTCCAGCTCGGCCGCCAGCGCCTTCGCGAACCGTGAAATGATCTTCGAGCCGACCTCGGACAGGATGTTGCGGCCGAACTGCGCGGGCCGCCCGGTCACGTTCAGCTTGGTGTGCACGGTCACCCGCGTCGTGCCGTCGTCCCGCGGGTGCAGCCGCGCCTGGACGGTCGCCGCCGCCGTGCCGGAGCCGCGGGCCTCCTTCGCCGACGCCTCCATCGTCACCACCCGGGCCGACTCGTCCGCCGAGACGATCCGCGCGGTCCCCCGGTAGGTGATGGTCATCGCGCCGACCTTCACCTTCATCCGGCCCGAATACTCCTCGCCGTCGACCGAATCGAGGGTCGCGCCCGGCATGCAGGCCGCGACCCGCTCCACGTCGAGCAGCACCGACCAGGCCTGATCCACCGGTACGGGGACGGTGAAATCGTGGTCGAGCTCCATGATCAATGTCCTTATCGTCCGGAGAACTTGTCCGCGACCTTACGGCGGCGCCCCGTCCCGTCGCCAGTCGGGTCCGCCGACAGGCGATCCGTTACCCGGGGCCGCGAGGATCATGCGGCCGGGCCCCGCGGGACCCGGCCGCACGATCGTGCCGGTCAACCGTGCCGGTCAATCGTGCCGGTCAACCGTGCCGGTCAGCCGTGCCGGTCAACCGTGCCGGTCAGCC